>QMZM01000026.1 GCA_003663175.1 Candidatus Altarchaeales archaeon
GATGCAAATAATTTACATAGTTTACATAGATTATATAAATTCTACATATATCGTAGATAAGATATATTTATAAAAATAACTAAAATGGAATATAGAAAACTCCAAATAACCGGAAAATCAACATTTGTTATCTCGATCCCGAAGGAATGGATAAAGAGGAATAATCTAAGGAAGGGGGACATTCTACAAATAGAGGAGGTTGGTAATGCCCTCATGATAAGGATTGGCAAGGACAGGGGAAGGGAAGAGAAGATAGAAATCAAGGATGAGGATAAGATGGCTCTCTCCAGGCTCTTGATTACAAAATACATACAGGGATATGATACAATTGACTTCGTATCAAATAAATTCATTGAACAGGAGAAGAAGAATTATCTAAAGAGAATTTCTAACTTTCTCATAGGAATGGAGCCATTCGGAGAAACACATAATGAGATAGTATTTAAAATGCTTATGCAAGAAGGAATTGACCTCATATCGACGATCGATAGAATGTATGATATGTCATTCTCCTCATTAAGGAACATTATTCGAGCCATAAAGAATTCTGACGGGATTAATGAAAATTTTCTTAGGTCAATAATCGAAATGGATGATGAGATTGATAAATTCTATTTTCTCGTATTGAGGCAACTATCAAGTAAATATGGTGCAGATGTGACCGCATGGGTGCAAATCGTTAAGAGTATTGAGAGGCTATCGGATCATATAGAGAATATCGCATCCCTGCTTTTGAAGGGAGAAAAAATTGAATATTCTCGGCATTATGAGTCGTTAATTATGCTCTATGGTCAGGTCATGCTCGCACTTCGTTCGCAAAACCCAAAGATTGCCGAGGAAGTGCTGAGTGGTGTGGAAAAGTTCAGAATCGAGGAGAGAAAATCATTAGAGAAATCACTAAAAAAGTACGATGATAACAAGAGATCGATACTTATAAACGAAAGTCTTAGGAGGATTGGCGAATATATCTCTGACATTGCCGAGGGTGTGATAAATATGCATTAAGAATGAAAATAGGAACATGTGGTGTTGTTTGCGAGTATTGTCCAAGATTGAGAATTGGAAAATGTTCGGGTTGTAATCCAAATCCATACTGCGGAATGCCGGACTGTGCAGAAGAGAGGGGAATTAGATATTGCTTTGAATGCGATGAATTTCCGTGCGACAGACACTATGGAAGAAAGAGAAATCTGGTCATATATGATAAAAATTGGCTAAACTTCATAAAAAAGGAAATATCGGAAGATGAATCTTGAACTTTTCTATTCAAGAAATTGTAGGGATATTATAGATGATATTGAGAATGCACTTACTAACGCGTACGGGATAGAGATTAATGATTATGAGGAATTGGAGCCAATTTATTCCGCATATAATCGCAGAAGGGGACAATATGATGCATTTCCTTTACTTAATTTTCTGATTAGTAGGAAAACCAAGGAGATCGCACTCTGGGTCATTGATAAAGATATTTATTGTGATAATATGAATTTCATATTTGGATATGCATCTCAAGGAAATGGTGCCATTCTCTCTATCTATCGTCTCAATTCTACCGAATTGATTCGAAAGGAGGCAATTCATGAGGTCGGGCATGTCCTCGGCTTAGGTCATTGCCATAACCACTGCGTAATGCAATTCTCAAATTCGGTTGAAGAAGCGATGAAGAAGCCATCTGAGTTATGTGAGGAATGTAAGAGGGTTCTAAATTTGGTTTAATATAATCTAAAACTCTATCTCTTCGAATCCATTCTCTTGAGTTACTATCCGAACCCTTGTTTTTGGAAGGAATTTCTTTGCAATTCTTCCGAGTTTTATCATATCTTCTCTCTTCAGCGTTTCCAATTCCTCAAATTTCTCATCTAAGGTGTTGCTTGGTCTGAATTGCTGTAGTGTGTAATAATCAAACTCCACATTCCTCACGATCTTCGCAATATCCCTAATGTCATTAGAATCTACCAGATTTGGGACTATTGTGGTCCTTGCTTCCTTTGGCATTTTCCATTTCTTTAGTATCTCTAAACTCTCTTGGATTCTGTCGATATTGCAATTAATTCCAACCAATTTATCATATCTTCTATCTAATGGTGACTTTACATCTACTGATACGAAATCCAAGAATTTCAGTGCAGTTTTTAATCTATCTGGAAAATACAAATTTGTGTCAATCTTTATCAATAATTCCGTCTCATTCCTCATTCTTCTTAGCAATTCTATAACATTCTTTTGCATCAATGGCTCTCCACCGGTAACGCAAACCGCATCTATCACGAAATTTTCATTCAAGAAATTTATTATGTCCTCAATATCAACGATACTGCAATTTCTCTCCAGCACCAACTCTTTATTCTGGCACCAGCCACATCTAAACGGGCATCCGCAGAGATAAACGACAGCACACAATTTTCCAATATAATCGACGGTTGAACTATCCACTATACCTCCTATTTTCAATTTACCTTGCAATCAAATCACCATTTCGTGTAAGATTTAATGTAAGGGATGATATTTATATTCATACAAAAAATAAATGTTATAAAATTGTTATAAAATGTTATCCAGCATTATGAATCCCTGGGCATTCTTGGGTTTATTGCTTTTAATTCCCATCATTATACTTTACCTCCTGAAACCCAAACCCAAGCGAATAAGATTTCCGACAATAATGTTTATAACGAGGGTAGAGAGGGATAGACGATTTAGATTCTTCCCCAAGAGATTTGTAAGAGACCCTTTATTGATCGTACAGATATTGATCATATTATTATTTGTTATCGCGATCGCCGACCCCTACATGAAGACGAGGGTGAAGAAGGGTATTGCTGAGAATGTTGTATTCATAATTGACTCATCTGCAAGTATGCGGGCAACCGACATATATCCAAATAGATTCGAAAGAGCCAAGCAAATCGTGAATGGGATATTGGATAAAATGCAAGAAGGGACAAAAGTTAGCATATTATTGGCAGAGAATGTGCCCATTATTGTATTGAAGAATTCTAATAAGGAAAATGCCAAGTCCGTCCTGAATCAGATAGAATGCGGAGATACTCCAACAAATATAGGTGATGCGATACTCTTTGCCAAGGATATGTTATCGGATGTAAGTGGTAGTAAGGAAATCTATTTGATTTCCGACTTTTCAAACACGGAGGGGATGGATGTTGGTGTTGCATGTAGTATCGCGGAGAAGGATGGAATTGATGTCAATCTCTTAGAAATAAATAATAATGGTGAAAATATGGGAATTGTCGGTATTCAAGGTAAGAGATTCCTGAGCGAAAGAGATAGGTTCTACCTAACATTCACGGTTAGGAATTACTATGAAACAGATAAGGATGTTGAAATTGAAATTTGGCTCAATGATAATCTAATTTCAAAAATAAATGATAAGATACCCAGAAATTCGGAGAGATTGTTCTATATTGAGGATAAGATCTCATACGACCTTGGGATTATTCGCGTTATGCTGAATGTGAATGATAACTTGGAAGTGGATAATCGCGCATTTCTCGTCATTCCAAAAATAAAGAAATACAACATTCTCCTGATAACTAATGACAGCGCAGATGACTTCCTGAAATATGCAATAATGGCGTCACCCGATTTTAATCTAAGTGTTGCAATCTCTCCGGTTATTCCAGAATTCCATAAATTTGATACAATAATTCACGGAAGAATCGATAAGAATAGAATCCTCGATGGCATGTATCATGACCTAAAATCATATGTAGAATCTGGCGGAAATCTCATAATCCTTCCATATCAAGATTTAATAGATATTCAGAATCGAGAACCCGAACTTGGAGAATTGATGCCCACAACCCTCAAATGGTTGATGAATTCTGAGAAGTATATTGAGATAAATGCGGAACATGAGATTATGAGAGATGTCATCATGGCAGACATCATCGTGAAGAAATACTACAAGAATACGCAAAAGAATAATTCAATTGTGATAGCAGAGGTTGGAAATGAACCACTAATTCTCTATCATAAATATGGTTCCGGTAGGGTAGTTTATATGGGTCTAAACCCAAATAGTGAATGGAGTAATTTCTACTATAGTTCATCGATGCCAGTGTTCTGGTTTAAATTGATAAGATGGATAAATCGAAAAGACATGGCATTAATGAATAATTTTAAGACTGGAGAGTATATCCCATTAGATGTCAATACAACCATTGTAACACCATCTAAGAAGGTAATGAAGGGAAAAAATCTAATTCTTGATGAAATTGGTCTATACGAGGTAAATCTAAATTCAATAAGTGATATGATTGCTGTAAATCTGATAGATGAGAGTGAATCTGATATAAGAAAATCGATTCAAATAGATATAACTACCACCATGGGTGATGAAGAAGATGTTGAAGTGAATATAGAACTGTATCCATATGTCCTGGGTATTGTGATATTGTTCATAATTACAGAATTAATACTGTATAGGAAGAGGGGGTATTTTGTCTCATGAAATTAAGTTCTTTATCTTAGCTGAATAGGACTTCAACTTAACAATTGTCAAGCCGATATTTGCGTTCTCCCGCAGTAATGCGACAACAATTCCGTTATTTATATCTATCACAATGAATGTGCCTTTATCGGTTTCCGTATATACCCAGTGTGCATGTCCCTTTCCAAGTAGGGATAGTGCACTCTCAGCGGCACTATATAGTGCCGCAGATATGGCAGAAAATGAAATAACATCCAAATCGGACGGCATTCTTACTGAAATTGGCAAGCCATCCTTTGTTATTACCCCCACGGCCTTAACATCATCAAGTGCGAGTTCTATTTCTCTCAGGGTTTTGTTCAAGATTTCCTTCTTGGACAACTTTGAATTTTCTGAACTCATAACAAATTCTTATGATTTTTTTAAAAATAATTACACTTGATGATTAATAAATCGACAGTTAAAAAAACTAAAAGATTGGGTTGAATCTTACATGTATTCTGATTTATTTGATATATTTGATATGCTCTCGTTAATGCTCTCTGGATAAATTATTCTATATGCCCTCACATATCCGAGAAATGAATAATCATCATAACTATCAAATCCATCAATCAATTTGAAATATCTTGGCTTCTCTATTGTTGGTAGAGCAAGTCCAATCGCTTTATATTCCTCCAAATAATCACCTAAGTAAAGCCTCGTTATCATATAGTTGCTGAATTCCTCCGGAACTGCAACCAGAGTTGTCAGAGTTGGAAAGTCAATGAAATTATTACTGCCATAATTCAATGCATTTCCGAGGACATTCCTCAATGAATGGATTCCAAGAATTGAAATCTTATTAACATTTTGGAATGAATCCCACGAGACACTCCCCTCGGATGTGATTGCTGATATCTTACTTATTCTATCCCCAACGATCTCAAAATCCAATATGAAGAATCCGCCACAGAAGAATCTGACATTGCTTACTTTCTCTATGCCGCCATCCTCAGTTACTCTGAGCCTTGGTTTTAGAATACTGTGCCTTGGAGAGAATTGGCAATGTATATAACCCCCTCTCTCCCCCTCTATCCTTGGATTATATACCCTAATTCCCGAAATTCTGAATTCGTCTCCTGTCGATGACGATATTGGGATTATTTTCAAGAATCTTGCCTTTATGTCATTAAATTTATCTATCTGCAATCCACTATAATATTTATCCGTCTTATCCACGATCATCTTCCAATCTCTGCCATCTATCGATGCATATATTCTGTACTTATAACCCCTTCCATCTATACTCCATAAGTCAATTTCAGTTTTATTTATCACAAATTCGCTGGTAAGGTCAATTGATATGAATCCGGTTTTATTTGTGTCATTATCTATACGAACATGCGCATATCCATTATCTCTATCATTTCCACGGATCAATCTATCACAATTTCCACCATTTATACACTTCACTCCAACACCAATTGCCTTAAACGGGATATAGCCCCCCAAACCAGAAGTCGCAATGAAGTGTGGCGCTCCAGCCTTGCCTATCATCGTATAGTCGATCATGACAATTGTCGCATTGTATTTTCTTGCAATTCTCAATGCATCACTCTCATTCTCAACCAAGACATGAAACTTTGCAATATCCTGAACCATAAATCTATTCGCCTTTGTATTATCTAATATACTTGTTCTATGTGATACCGCCGCGATCCAATGTCCATAGTCCCACCATGTCAGAACGACCGTATCTGAGGGCTGAGTCTTGAGCCATTCAAGTGCGGGGTACCAGTATCTTATATCGCCAGCTATCGCACGGTACATAAGTGAGGCGCCACCAAACGGCTGGAGTAGTGGCACTCCAGAGAAGGAGTAGAACAATGGAATCGCCACAAGTAGAAATGTCGGGATTATCCGAAAACTCTCCAAGTCACTTCTCCTTAAAATTATTGTTAATCCGAGAGTTGAGCCCAGCGCAACGATTGGAACTGAAGCGACGAACTGATACTGGGATTTATTAATTACTCCCCATATCATCGGCAAACTCCACACAAGAATGAATATTGGTCCGAGAGAATGCCCCTTCACCATCATATAAATTAGAACGGGAATCATCAATAATCCCATAATTATCGCAATTCCAAAGCCACTAAAGTTATTTCCACCAACGAGCGAATTTATGCATGATGGATATGTCCCCATAACATTTATCCTAAAATTATCACATAATGGATTCTGCTCCGCGGTTGTCATACCAATGATCTCACTCACTCGAGCGCCTTTTATCGTATAAACAACCAGATTTAGAATCCTTATGGGGTCTAAAATGGTAGCTGAGAATAATATTGTCAATACTAGAATAGAAATTCCAACTAGTGTTATGTTTTCCTCTATAAACCTCTCTAATCTCATCTCGATTCTCTCTTTCTCCATAATTTTATCCCTTGACTTGGTCTTCTTTTCATTTCCACCCATTATCTTCGTTCTCAAAAACTCGAGGAATAATGAGGAGAAGAATGGTACCGCAACGGAGGCAAGGAACAGAGTTGGGGGCAAGGTAAAGACCGGCAGTTTTCCTGGAGAATGGAGAATTAATGGATGTAATTGACTTATGGCGATTGCTATGATGAAGTATGGTATGTGTTCTGCACAATTCCTCTTATGAATTAGATTTATTAAGGAATATAAAAATGAAAATAGACCCAGGACAACTATGGCATAGATATATCCAGAATATGTCAGATTCAACAGCAAGAGTGAGAATCCCGCCATAATTGACCACAGAAAACTCTTTCTTCTTAACGAAATTATGAAGAGTAGGAATGACGAAACCATCAGAAACATTCCGAGTGCATCATCCTCACAGTTTGCTGCAATAGCCTTTGTAGCAAATGCCGGACTTAACATAAGCATGAATGCTCCAAGAATCGCGGCGCTATAGTTATAAGGCTCAAAATCTGAGAATAAATCCCTGATTAATAGATAGAAAACCAGGACCGTGAATGATGCAAATACCCCAGCATATATCATTGCAACATCGTGTAGAGTGAAGCCAAACTTATCTGCTATTAAGGATACGGAAGCCATGAAGACCGATGCAAAGAATCTATACCTTGACAAGTCTGGTGGGTCCGTTGGATAAACAAGAATCTCGCGATTCATGACATGTCCCGTATTAATGATGTGCTCCGCCTGCCTATAGAAGAAATACGGGTCTAATGCAACAAGGTATTTGCCGGTCCATCCATAATTCTCAACACTGATCCCGGGAGCCACATGAAGTACCAATGCTGAGATAAAGATTGCCGTGATTAATGAAATTCTCAACTCGATAATTTCATGCAGAAATAGTGCATAAAAAAATATGAATATTGCAAATATCATGGAAAAGACGGCATAATCACGAAAATCAAGAATTCCATTGATAGATGATAGATCCTGAAGCGATGCCTTATGTAGGAATATCAGAATGATTAGAATTAGAATTGGTAATGCGATGAAGTAATAATTGAATTTCCCCAATTTATGGTATTGATAGATAAAATAGATCGAACCAAGGAACAATAACGCAAGTATTAGCATTCCAAAACCCATCATCGATTTGCCCATCATGAAGCTTAGGATAGTTACCGCAAATGTTGTAATCGAAATCAGAAATAACGGCTCTTCAAAATGTCCCACAATATCACTAAATTTTTTTTCTCCGGGCTCGGTTTCCATCTTATTTTCCAAATCTCCTCTCTCTCGTATTGAAGTCATTTATTATATTAATTAGGTCATCCTTCTCAATCTCCTGCCATAATTTATTCACAAAATAGATCTCAGAATATGCAGATTGCCACAACAAGAAATTGCTTAGCCTCGACTCTGCAGTCCTTATAATAATATCGGGATAATTTCTTATCCATAAATTCCTTACTATGTTTTCTTCATTCAATTCCAAGCCATTCTCTATGACTCTACGCACGGCATTCACTATCTCTTGTCTACCACCATAGGCTATTGCGAGATTTAGGGTGAAGTCATTATAGTGCTTAGTAGATTCCCCAAGTCTTTCCAAGCTATCAACAAGTTCATTTGCAGTGTCGCTCAATTTCCTTAGATATTCAATATCGCCACATATCTTCACATGAATTCTATTCCCATGGATTCTCTCATCATTCATTGCATTTATTGTGCGCTCCCTAAATATTCTCAGTAATGAATTTAGCTCAAAATTGCTCCTTCTCTCAATATTCTCGATGGAGAGTGTATAGATTGTAAGTTCCTTGACATTAAGGTCAATACACCACTCCAAGAAGTCGTAGAATTTATCAATTCCCATTCGATAAGCACTCTTAATATCTTTTATTCCGACCTTTCTCATATATCTCCTATTTCCGTCTGGGATGAGTCCGATATGCATCGTCCAATATTATAATAATTATAAAAAACTCTAATAATAACTATAAAATTAGGATAAAAAGTATAAAAGATAAAGATGTATCGATACTACGACCTCAATGTTAGATGTGATGTGAATGATGCCGAGAATAAGATTAGAATTGCCGAGAAACTCGGATGGAATGGTATATGCTTTGTTATGGAATTCGAGAATAATAGATTTAAAGATTTTTTAGGGGATATAGATAACTTAAGGGAGAAAACGGAAATTGAAATCTTATCTGGAGCGTTAATCTCCGCCCCCTCAACTATGAAATTGAGAAGATTGGCAAGAGATGCATTGAGATGTGCAGATTTGGTGATAGTTGATGGAGGTGATGGCAAGGTAAATAGAGCGGCATCGGAGTGCTGGGAGGTTGATATTCTTTCACATCCGGAGAAGAATGAAGAGAGAGATTTTATGAGACAAAAGAACTCTGGAATCGACCATGTTATTGCGAGATTATTGGCTGAGAAATTTATTGCAATTGAATTTAATTTTTTTGAGATTCTAAATTCAAGTGGTATGAGAAGAAGTCAGATACTTGGCAGAATGCAACAGAATGTAAGATTGGCAAGAAAATATAATGTCCCAATAATAATAACCTCCGGAGCAATTGACAAATACGATTTACGCTCCCCAAGGGATTTAATGTCATTTGGAAAATTAATCGGTATGACCGACTTGGAGGCAAAATCGTCCATATTAGAAAATCCATTAAAGATAGTTCAGAAGGCAAGGGATAGAAAGAATCCGAACATACTGATGAAGGGTCTCGAGGTAATTGAATGGGGCGGTCAGGAGAGAAGGGAAAAGAGGATGTATGGGTGGTATTAATCAAATGAGTTTACTTTAATTACTCTACTAAAAGGAGATAGTCCTTGTCCCATTTTTTATACATTCTATCTAATATGTGCATACATATATAAACTCGTGATACCTCAATATTACACCTTTATTCCCTTTTTTATATAACCTCTACCAAAAAATAATAATCTCTAAACTACTGCTTTTTCCTTAATCCAAGAACATCATCCATTCCATAGATTCCCCTCTTATCCTTTATAAATTCTATTGCCATTATCACACCATTTACAAATGCCATTCTTGAATGTGCTACATGCCTTATCTCAATTCTCTCACCAATTGTTCCATACAAAACGGTGTGCTCACCAACGATATCCCCCGCACGTATCGCATGAATTCCGATCTCATCCCCAGTTCTTTCCCTTAGCCCTTTTCTCCCATAAATTGAAATTTCTTCCAATTCCTTGTTTAATTTCCTTGCGATGACCTTCGCGGTCTCCATTGCAGTTCCCGATGGCGCATCCCTCTTAAAGCGATGATGCATCTCAATAATCTCTATATCATAATCATGCTTGCTCAATTTTTCTGTTAACTCTCCGACAATATCCCAGAAGACATTCACACCAATACTCATGTTTGGCGATATCACCGCTCCTATGTTGCTCTTCTCTATATAACTCCTTAACTCGGACATCTGGGCATTACTAAAGCCGGTAGTACCTATCACCAAATTAATTCCATAATCGCAAATAATTCTCGAATTCTCAACACAGGCCTCGGGATTTGTGAAATCAACAGCAACATCTGGTTTCTTTTCCTTCAACACATTACTTAGATTGCTACTGCCAAAAATTTCAACATCAATATCTTTAATTCCGAGCACGCCACTCAGATCCCGACCAATAAATTCGCTATCATCTCTCTCAATAACGGCCAAAACATCGATATTTTCATCTATCGCTCTCCTCACTATCTCTCGACCCATTCTTCCGAAGCCGAGCATCACGATACTTGTCATTTTTCAATTTCGAAAATTTGAATTTTTAAATAATTAAAACATAAATTCATAAATCATAATTATTCATAATCATAAATTAAACGCAAAAACAAAATGGATGTCTTGGTTATTGCTGGTAGTAAGTCCGATGTCAAGATCGTTAGTTCTGTCGAGGATGTGTTGAGGAATGAAAAGGTTGAGTATGGAGTCGAGTATTGCTCGTTTCACAGGGACCCGGAACGCTTAAGAGAAATTGTGATGAACTCTGATGCCAAGGTATTTATCTGTATTGCGGGACTCTCGGCAGCACTTCCCGGGGCGGTTGCGGCATATACGGAAAAGCCAGTTATCGGGGTTCCGGTTTCTGCCAAACTCAATGGATTGGATTCGTTACTAAGCATCGCACAGATGCCAAGAGGTGTGCCAGTTGCCTGTGTTGGAATTGACAATGGGGAGAATGCGGCATACTTGGCATTACGAATCCTGAATCTATTGCGAAGAGAAGAAAGTGAATAAATGGAAAATGCAATTTTTGTTGTGATTCTTGTGCTGATGGGATTTCTGTTAAAACGCCTGGGAATATTTAAGAGGAGCGATGCGAATTTATTTATAAGAATTGTGTTTTATATATTTCTACCGGCAACCCTCTTCCATTCCCTAATAAAATTGGATTTAAAATTTGATCTGATAATACTTCCACTGTCTGCATCTTTCATTGCCTTAATGTGCTATGGATTTGCATATCTCATAAAAAAATTCTTCAGTATGGATAGAAGAGAGGAGGGTATATTCTTAATAGCGTCAGGTGCTATGAATCAGGGGCTTTTTTCATACCCGTTCTTCCTAATTTACTTGGGTACGAAGGGTTTGAGTTATGTTGCATTCTATGACCTGGGACAGGCAATCTTGGCATTGACCCTCGGTTATTATATTGCAACCAAGTATGGTGGGAGATCCAAGAGTTATTCGGAAGTCTTGAGGAATGTCCTGGCTTTTCCGCCACTAATTGCATTTATGTTGGCAATTTTTGTAAATTTATTCGGAATTTCAAAATTTCTTGGAGCGATGATTCCATTTATTGAGATGCTTCACAACTGCACAACCCCATTAATTATGCTCTCCCTTGGAATATTTCTCGAATTTGAGAATTTGAGTATAAATCTGAAGCCAATATTTGGTGTTTTATTCATAAGATTTGTATTTTCCTTGGGTGTTGCACTCCTCCTAGTTAATCTTCTGAATTTGGGTTATATGGAGAAGATAACCATACTTATAGCATCATCAGTACCATCGGCAATGCTCACTCTCGTTTATGCAGTTGAAGAAGAACTCGATGTCGAGTTTACCACTCTCTTATTATCGATCGGGATCTGTATAGGGCTCATTTATATTCCAATCCTATTTTCAATCCTTATCGACTAATTCTAAATCCTCGATGATTAATTCGCCACGAATCTTATGCCACACTCTTTTACTCCTCAATATCCTCAGTTTTTTCTTGAATATTGGACCATCGATGACGAGAGTTTCGTATTCGCCGCCCTCGCCTCCAATATTAATCCCGAATCTCTCACTTAATTTCCTCAGTTCATTAATCGTTTCCATATCCAATCTCCTACCAAGCCAATCCTCGCTCAGACCTTCCGCATAAACCCCAGTTATTATGATCTCAAAACCAGAATCTATTGCCTCTCTCATAAGAAATTCATGACCTCTTTGCCAATAGGGGGCATACATTCTCAAATCCAGATCCGCACAAATCTTTGAAATTATGTTGTATTGGTAATTCGATTTCACAACCCCGACTAC
>QMZM01000027.1 GCA_003663175.1 Candidatus Altarchaeales archaeon
GTAGGATTGCGGGCATATCCGATGCGATGAAATTTTCCCCATTTCCAAGACCAACAATTAATGGACTTTCTCTCCTTGCTATTAAGATCTTATCATCGTGTTTATTTATAACTGCAATTGCGAAACTACCTCTAAGTTTTTTAATTGCACTGACAAACGCACTCTCGATATCTCTATTTCTCTTATACAATTCCTCTATAAGATGTGGGATTACCTCGGTATCTGTCTCCGATGTAAATTTGTGTCCCCTCTCGATGAGTTCTTGTTTCAATTCTCTGTAGTTTTCGATAATTCCATTATGCACAATTGTTATCTCTCCACTACAATCGGAATGGGGATGCGCATTCTTACTTGATGGAATTCCATGGGTTGCCCATCTTGTGTGAGCAATGCCAATGTTTGATGAAATTTTCATATTCAAAATTCTTTTTTTCAGATTTGAAACCTTCCCCCTGTCCTTAACAAATACGATTTCATTTTCAGCAATAACTGCAATTCCAGCGGAATCATAGCCCCTATACTCCAATCTCTTTAACATATCATACAATACCACCATGGCATTTCTCTTCCCCACATAACCGGCAATTCCGCACATTCTAAGGCAATGACATCTAAAGCAATGACATTTGGAACTTATCTTTATTAGTTCTATGCCGCGTCCCTTAGGAGGACTAATGGCATTGGGGTGTTCTTTTTGTTAGTGACACCGACGCTTTTTATATTCTATTGAATGCAATTAAATTTAATATATCCTTTCTCTCTTGTCTATTTGAGAAATTTAACCGGTTGAGTGTCAAACTTTATTTCGAACATTCTACTTCATCAATAGAAATAAGTCTTCCCTCCCTCTCATGCCTTATACTTTTCTCTACTAATTCCTTTTCCTCTTCAGTTAGTATCATGTCCATGTCTATCATGTACTCTTTAATACTTTTTAGTTCGTTTTCTATCTGTTCCAATTTTTGTAGAATTTTCTGTTCTGTTGTTTTCATAGTTATATTTATCAATTTACTTTTTGTTAAAAATAAATCTCGAGGCAATGACATTCGGAATTTCTATGTCGATTCTCTTACACTTCTCATTGCTTTAATTTTATAATTGCTTCTGCAATATCCCCTTTGGTTTCTTGAAGCGCCCTCTTTGCCTCCTCCTTAGAGACATTCGCTTGCTCGGCAACCATCTCTATATCATCATCACCAATTTCAATCTCCTCTTCTACGGTTTCTTCTCTAATTCTCCCACCACTTATGTTATAGATATCCTGACCACCAAATGTCATCTTCATTACTTCTGGATCCTCTATTATTATGTCCTTGTTTAGACACCTTATGATCACCGCGCTGGCATTAATTTCTTCCGTCTTTATACCCATTCTCTTCATCATCTGTTTCATCTGTCTTGGATTTAGACCATGAGGGAACATTTTTATCACTCACGAGAGATATACTTAATTCTTTTTCTTTGAATCCTTAAAAGTTAAAAATGCCGAGAGCATTTATTGCAATCCCCTGCCCAGAAAATTTGAAAAACGATATGCTGGAAATTCAGAAAAAGATCAGGGATATGGGAGGATTCAAATTTGTTGAGAGGGAAAATATTCATTTAACTCTCAAATTCCTTGGCAATGTGGAAGATGAAGCCATCGAGAAAATAAAGAACGAATTGAAATTTCTATCAGAAATTGGCAAATTTCATATCTCTCTAAGGGGAATTGGAGCATTCCCGAGTCTTAACTATATCAGAGTCGTTTGGATTGGGGTCGAGGAAGATGGCATACTGAGAGAAATTCAGCGGAAAATTGATAACAGACTTAATAAATTTGGATTTAAAGCGGAGAACAGATTTCATCCACACTTCACTATTGCGAGGGCGAGGTTCATAAGCGACAAGAATAATCTTATGAAATTTATAACGGAAAATAAAGATAAGTGGTTTGGAGAATTCACGGTTGATAGGATAGAATTAATGGAGAGTAAATTATCCCATAAGGGTCCAAAATACTATGTTTTGTATGAATTTAAATTGAAGTGTTGAACAAGATGTGATGATATTTATTGTTTGAATTGAATTATTCAACAATGCGTTTGTTAAAATGGAATTGCATCCAAATGAGATAGAGATTCTAAGGGTATTGGAAGGAAAACTTCACGCAAAAGAAATCGCGAGAAAAACGAATTTGGAGATCGGTGCCGTGATGAGGGCATTGTCGTGGCTCTCAACAAAGAATTTGGTGGAGATTGAGGAAAAAATTGAAGAGGATATCTCTCTCGGAGATGAGGGGAAGGTATACGCTGAGACGGGGTTGCCAGAGAGGAGAATTCTCAATATGATTGGAGATAGGGGAAGCATCAGTGAAATAAAAAAGAAATTTGGTGATGAGGAATTAAACATTGGAATTGGATGGCTGATCAAGAAGAAAATTGCGAGAATAAGGAACGGCAACATCTATGTTATAAATCCAGAAAAGACAGAGGATGAGAGAATATTGGAAATTCTGAGGGAGAGGGGAAAAATTTCGATAGATAAAATTCCAAGAGAATTAATTCCCGGATTGAAATTGCTGAAGGGAAGGGGAGATGTGCTTAAAATAATAAGGAAAAGGGAAATTATTGCGAGCTTGACGGAGAAGGGATCGAGGATCAAGGAAGAGATTTGTAAGAAAAAAATTACTGAGAGGATATCACAGCTCACTCCAGAACTGATACTTTCCAGAAAATGGAAAAACAGAGGATTCAGAGAATATGATGTCAAGATATTTGTGAAGCCAGAGTTTCCAGCAAAGAAGCATCCATTACAGCAATTCATTGACAGGATTAGGGAGATCTTCATTGGAATGGGATTCAGGGAGATCAAGGGAACACTAATTGAGAGTGCGTTCTGGAATTTCGATGCCCTCTTCGTTCCACAGGACCATCCCGCAAGGGATATGCACGATACCTTCTATCTCAAGGAACCGAGGGAGATCGAGATCGAGGGGTTTGAAAGATTAAAGAATCTCATAAAGGAGGTGCATGAGAATGGCTGGACCACTGGCTCGATTGGGTGGGATTATAAATGGGATGAAAAAGAGGCAAGGAGGGTCCTATTGAGGACACATACTACTGCGGTTACGTGCAGATATCTAAGTAAATTAAAAAGGAGTGATTTGCCAGTGAAGGTCTTCTGCATCGGAAAGACATTCAGGAATGAGGCGGTTGACTATAAACATTTACCAGAGTTTTACCAGGTTGAGGGAATTGTTGTTGATGAGAATGCAAATTTCAGAAATTTGTTGGGAATCTTGAATCTATTTTATAGGGAGATGGGATTTAGAGTAAGATTTAGACCAGCATATTTTCCCTACACGGAGATGAGTGTTGAGCCGGAGGTATATCTCAAGGAGAGGGGGGAGTGGGTTGAACTTGGTGGTGCCGGGATCTTTAGACCGGAGGTTGTGAAGCCATTGCTTGGATTCGAATGTCCGGTTCTCGCATGGGGTTTGGGACTGGATAGGCTGGTCGCATTAAAACTGGGAATAAATGACATAAGAACTCTCTATCTGTGTGATTTGAATTGGTTGAGAAACTCTAAAGTGGTCTGAATGAATTTAAGAAATAAATTGATATGTGGTGTGGATGAAGCGGGCAGGGGTCCAGTTATAGGACCATTAGTGATAGGGTTTGTATCACTCGATGATGAAGGAAGGGAAAGATTAAAGGAACTCGGCGTTAGAGATTCCAAGAGGGTATCAAAGAAGAGAAGAATTGAACTCGAGCCGATCATAAAGGAAACCGCAAGGGAGTGGAAAACCGTCAAGATTAAGGCAAGGGAGATTGATTTTCTAAGGAAGAGGCACTCGTTAAATCAGATCGAGGCGATGAAGATTGCCGAAACACTACTCGAACTTGAACATAAGCCAAAGATGGTAATTGTTGATTCTATCGACTCCATCGCCAATGATTATAAAAAGAGGATAATCCACTGCATAAATTCTCTACGCAAAGAATTTGAAGTCCCAGAGATAATCTCTGAGCATAGGGCGGACGATAAATATATCGAGGTCTCGGCAGCATCAATAATAGCAAAGGTAGAGAGGGACAGAGAGATAGAGAAGATTAAGGAACAATACGGAGACTTTGGCTCTGGCTACCCGGCAGATGAATTAACGAGGGAATTTATAAGGAAATTAATAAGGTGTGGTGAACTCCCGGAGTTTGTTAGAAGGTCGTGGAATACATTGGATAGGGGAAGGCAAACCAATCTATCTGATTTCTGACAGACTTAATGCAATTGCAATTGCACCGTCCTCTGCCCTTGCATATGTATCTGCAAATGAGATAACTATAGTGTCATTCTCTCTCAAATCTAATCTCCTCAATTTCCCATACAAATCCTTAAGATCTGATAACCTGATGCCTCGAACTGGAAAACCAAGATTTCCATTTCTGAATGTAATTACTAATGCTCCGATGGCACCAGTTTTTAGTGCGATATCCCTCTCTTCAACACCACTCTTTATTTTATCTGCAGAATCATGAACTATGATCAATGAACTCTCAACCATTTTTCCATTCCACTTATCGGTATCTCTAGACTTAAATCTCTCTGGAGGTGTGAATTTCCTTAAGTAATCATTAACCCTTGATTTGCCATTCTCTGTAAGGAGATGACCCAATTTTTCAGATTTTATCAGATTTTTATTCTTCAATCTCTTCAATATTGTCCTGACAGAACCCTCCCCAAGACCAAGTTCTCTGACCAACCTCTTTCTACCAAGTTGTCTTTTACTTAGGATTAATAATGTCCTCGCCAAATGCACCTCCGAAAAACTTGGCATCGCACCAACCATTTTGATTTTGACCAGTTCTGACCAATTAAATTCAATAATTTATAATAATCAAATCCAAGTTATTAGATTATCGATTATTACTTTGTAATCTAAACTAAAATGGCACTCAGACCTGCCCGCTGTTATAGGTGGGACAGCCCGGCGTATTGCAGAGTTGCAAGAAATCCGCAGGACTCATTCATTACCGGAATTCCAGGGATAAAGATAACGAAATTTGATATGGGGAATCTCACTGCAGAATTTGATGCCGAGGTCTCATTAATTGCAGAAAATGATATGCAAATAAGACATAATGCGCTCGAATCTGCCAGAATTGCGGCAAATAAGATTCTACAAGACAAATTGGGAAGAAATAATTACAGACTAAAGATCAGGGTATACCCACATCATGTGATGAGAGAGAATGTCATGGCCACCGGTGCCGGTGCAGATAGGGTACAGAGTGGTATGAGGGGAGCATTTGGAAAGCCAGTTGGAAGGGCGGCAAGAATAAGAAAGAAGCAAGAAATCATCTCAGTTTATGTGAACGATGATAAAGAAGCTGTAGAGACTGCAAAGAGGGCATTGAGGGTTGCAATGAGCAAATTGCCAAAGAGTATGAAGATTCTAATAAAAGCCTAAAAGAATAAGTAGACGATGGAACTGAATGTCGTTGCAAAGATAAGAATCACCCCGAGGGAAATTAACTGTGATCTCGATGAAATGAAAGGAGATTTAGAGGGGATCATAGAGGAATATGGGAAATTACATTCTGCAGAGATAAAGCCGGTTGCATTTGGTCTAAATTCCCTCGAAGTTGTCATTTTATTAGATGATACCAGGGGAGGCATTGAGGACATTGAAGAGAGGATAAAGAGATTGCATGATGTCAGTCAGGTGGATGTCATAGAGGTAAATAGAATTTAGAATTCTGACTTCGCCACCACCACTCTTCATACTTCTCACCAATCCGGGGCCGAAATCTCATCGATCAATTCTATATAGAGAGAATTGCTCCATGCCTGCGCCATACATCCTCGAGATTCTCGCTTACTTGCAGAACTAAGTTCAGAGTGATGTCCTATGCAGCCATCCCATAGTATGTCTAGGGTTGATGCATCGATGATTTTTTTGATATATTCTTTAAATCTTTCCCCATCCACTCTGTACAGAATTAGTGCAGCCATATTATTTAGAAAAAACCATGAATCACCCCTATGATAACTCTTGGGAAATTCACCGGTGTGATTTTTTGTAAATAATTTGCTCTTCTTATCAATTGTTGTTATGCCGCCCCATTTACACCATAATCTCGGTATAGAATTTTCAAAGCAGATTCTCCATTCATCCCTTGTTAATAATTCTGGATAGACATATGCCGCAATAAATATATTTGGTCTTATTGTAAAATCTCCCAGGCCATCTGCCAAAATCTCATTATTCCAGAATTCTCTCCTAATTTTTTTCTTAAGAATGGATTCAAGTTCCAGAAATTTGTCGTTTCTCGTTAATCTGAATGCCAATCTAAACATAATAAGAAATAATGCCTGAATCTCAATCCTTATACCCTCTCTCCCGCCACATCCAAAATCTGTATCCATCCATGTTTCATTTTTATTATTGAATAGGAATCCATTTTTCATGTAGGTATTATTTAATCTACCGATACTCTCCAAGACCCTTTCCCTTATCATATTTCTCTCTCTTATCCCAAACATCCCCAATAGGTCATTGATTCTCTTGAAGAGCCATCCAACACTATCCGCATTCCCTATCTCTGGAATTTGAACTATATTTGGAATTCTGCCATCATCCATCAGCATTTTTAGGTCTCTGTATATAATCTTCTTCTTCATTTCATCGTCAACATTAATTATTGAAATTAATTCGTCTCTCGTCCAGTATTGGAAGAACCACGGCAATCCCGCGATGATACCATCCTCGGTTGTTAACTGATATAATGAATTTAGACAGCAGAGATAGGCAAATCTTATCTCATCATTTTTTATATTTCTCACATAATTCCATCTATGCATTAGAAATTCCTCGGTCATCCTCTTGTTTTTCTCCTTGAGCATAGAGAAATTTTCATATACATACATTGCTTCTCTAATCGCGGAATCCCTTTCACTGCTAAATGAGATTACGACTCTATCGGATTTCAGTTTTAGGGCATTATAAACATAGATTTCATGGGGCATAGAGTTCCTCTCCCTATCAAATTCGTATGATGCGAGTTCCCATTTATCAATGATTTTATACTCACTCGCACCATTTATCGCTATGAATGCGTCGAATTCTCCCTCTTGAGTATATCTTATTACCAAGGTGTTATTTTCTTCAAATATGTTGTAGAATCTGCCGAATTCTGGAATTTTATATATATCGCGAACATCCAAAATGAGAGAAATCCACTCCTCGTCATCTAATTCGTATGCAACAGAATTCATATGATAGGGCATAAAGAATTTCTCTCTATTTTCATCGAATCTTCTTTCCACGGAATAGAATTTATTAACAATCTCCATAATTTCTCTGTTCTTTCTGCGTATATCTGCCACAACCCTATATGGTTTATTATTCATCTGAAAGAAAACACCTTCGTATCTACTTCTTGGTTTATCAGAATTTGAAAACAGCAGATAGCCGAGATTCTTATTACTTAAGAGAAATGATGTCTTATGGGCGTCAATATCATTAACATTCTTGGAGATTTTTTCTTCAAAAATATAATGAGTGATGAGCATTTTTTACCCAGAAGAATCGTAAACTCTCTTGATAGCAACTTTATGAGAATTTATATATGCAGATACAAGAATGTTCCAATCGGCCAGTAATGCTAAGCGACGAGCCTCCATTTTATTCTCAATCCTCTTACCTCTGTCCAATTTGCTGAATTGATAAAGTATCTCAAAGAGATTTTCTATCTTCTCCTCATCACTCCTCCTAAACATTTTGATTACATATATGCCCTCATTCTGCCTTATCGTATCTTGGGAGAGATACCTCCCAAACCCACTAAAATCTGTCGTTACCGCGGCAACTCCCAATGCGCCGGTCTCCAAGGGGGTATACCCCCATGGCTCATAGTATGATGGAAACACTCCCAAGTGAGAGCCAATTACTGCCTCATCATAGCTCAAATCGAGCAGGTTATCTGCACCGGTCAGATAAATTGGGTATAAGATTACCTTTACTCTGTCTTCTTTTCTATTCAAAAGATTATTCTCCCTGAAACTTCTAAGTATGGGGTCATTCTCTTCATTTTGTATATCATGGGTGCATAATGGCGGATTTCCATCTCTGAGGAATCTCATCACCTTCTTTTTTGCCTCTTTTAGAAAATCCTCTTTAAAGAGGACATTTTCCGTTATAGACTTCCTCGATATCAGTGCTCTTATAATCCTACTCTCAATTTCATTAATATTGTCTTCAATAGCATCTTTTATGTCTTCATAGTATGCCTTTGCCATGAGGAGCTCTGGCTTTATCCTTATAACATCGCTCGGAATCCAGAAGAATGTTATAATAGTTCTCCTCGATTTCTCATTTTTCAATACACGATTCAATTTGGATAATGCACTTATGAATATATCAATTCCCTTGTTATGAAACTCATACCTCCCGGAGATGAAGTAGATTAATATATCATCTAAATCGAATGAATAATATGGAAAGAAATAATACTGCAGGAATTCCTTTATCTTTTCCCTATATAGCCGATGCCTTATTAAAACCTCCTCAAATGTTGGCAATTTCTCCGTGTCAATTCCATTAAATAGTAACATATCTGGATTCTTTTTTAGGAAATTTCTCGCTTCGATTGCGGTTATTTCACTAACAGTTGTGAATACATCTGCAACATGCGCCGAAACCCTCTCAACTTGATGCTTTGAGTGAACCCCCCATTTGTATGCCTCCTCCTCGGGATCGATCTTCTCCATAATCGAATAGATATCAACATTATTTCCAGCCATGGTTCTGCCCAGGGTTGTTGCATGGGTTGTGAAGACCGTGGCGATCTTCAGATTATTTCTCTTTATGTAGAGCAATGCGCCACACGAAAGCCATTCATGAAAATGAGCAACGACCCTATTACCGAATAAATCTGAGATATTATGCAATAGAACACCAACGGCATCGCCCCAGAGAATTGGTTCATCAAAGTCATGAAATTCTGTGCCAAGGGAATCTATTCCGAATTTCTCCCATAATTTTGTCTTGATCTCATAATTTTTATAGATATATCCGCCGTAATCAACCAATATAACATTCGGCTCCCCCCTTATTAGCCATTTACCATAGTGACATATTATTCCCAAATTCTTTAATTTTTCAAATACTTCACTTAGTTTATCTGGTGGGACGCGCTCCCTAAATTCTGATATTGCTCTGTCTGGGAAATAGGGTCCTATCAGATAGTATCTATCCCTATACTCTTTTATCATATAAGGAACCTTCGTCTTAACTACAGTATTTATTCCACCGACCTTGTTGCAGACCTCCCAACTTATCTCAAAGACATAATACTTCTCCCCCTTCTTTTTCCCTTTTTTGTTACGCATTCTCTAACTCCCTTATTGCCTTCTTGACCCTATTCATCATTGATTTCTTTGTCTTGACATTCTTTATTCTCTCTGCAAGTTCTTCATAGCCTATAACATCTTTAATCCAGTTGTAGAAGTCATTCTTTTCCTTATTGCAGTGATAAAAGAATGTTTCATCACTCATATTCTCAAGTGCTATCGGCAATTCTCGGAGATTTCTTATTATCCAGCCATTATTCGCCCAGAAACACTTCTCTGCCGGTACATCTTGCAGGAATCTTTCAGCATCCGCCTTGCTTATCTTCTCGTGTTTTTTTGTCTTTTTTACCATTTTTTCACCTCCATTCCAACCTTTTCAGAGTTTTCATAGAGTCTTATTCTCATATCCTCAAGAACATTCATAAATGCTATAAATGAATCGTGTGGTCTATCAAATGCATTAAAGTATTTATGCACATCGCCATCATTGAACCACTTTGTACACATATAGTAGAAGTGGTCGGCAGTCTGTAGCCTTCTCCAGTCCTCGAGTAATTCCCCATCCTTAGATTCCTTTACTGCATTTTCGAGTTCATATAGCTTTTCTATTGCGGTTCTCTGCATTTCATTTCCCAACCACGCAGATAAATCACGTTCTATGTCTGCCCACGACAATATATTCCTCACATCTAAATCACCAACCGGCTCGTAAGTTTTTATAACCTCAGATGGGGTCATGAAATTATTATCTGGATGCTTCAGAATTTCATGTGGTAAATGCCTGAGAAATTCAAATATCCCGGTTTCCTTCCATTGATGCTCTCCGAATGTTTCATAGTCCATGAACAGATTTACAACATTTCCATTTCCATTTATAGCATTAATCCATGATGCAAATTTATCTGCAGTTAGTGGCCAACCATCCCATGACTGTAAAGAGAACCTAAATGCAATATCATCAGACAGCCTATAATTCTTGAGCAATAATTTAATATTATTTGCCATTTTTGGTCTGTAGAGAAAATTTGGACTTCTCCATCCGAGGATGTAGTCGGCTCCTTCGACGAGAACGCCCTTATACTCCATCTTCTCAGCAAGATACGCAACTCTATTATTATAGACCAATTCCGTATTCCTGAACACCTTTGGTTTATAGTTAAATATCTCCCTGATCTTCTTCCTATGCAATTCTATCTGCTCAATAAATTCCCTTTCAGAGTAGAGGAATGCCAACGAATGGTAATATGTTTCCGATAGCAGTTCAACACATCCAGTATCAACTAACTCTTGAAAACTATCTATGACCTCCGGTCTATACTCCTGAAATTGGTCAAGAACAACACCAGTCAGACTGAAACTAACCCTAAATTTACCATCGGTCTCGTTAATTAAGTCCAGAATTAATCTATTTGCTGGCAGATAGCATTTATCTGCGACCTTATTCAATATTTCCCTATTCTTTTCTTCATCAAAGTAATTACTATACCTGCCTATATCAAATACTCTATACTTCCTTAATCTGTATGGCTGATGAACCTGAAAATAAAAACAAACCGAGACCATTTTATTTTCCATAGATAGAAAGTGCGTCATTATAAATTGATAGACACTTTCTCGCCGGGATATCCCAACTAAAATTCCTTATCTCCTCTAACGCACCATTTCTTAGACAATTCCTTAATTCTTTATATCGTAAAACCGCTACGATATAATTTGCAATCATCTCGATATCCCAGAAGTCTGCAATTAGACAATTCCTTATCACTTCGGAGACGCCAGACTGCTTTGTTATTATGATTGGTGTTCCATTGGCAATCGCCTCCAATGCGGTTATCCCAAATGGTTCCGATACAGAGGTCATCACATATACATCGGCAATTCTATATATTCTCTTGAGATCGTCTCCAGATAGGAAATCTGTGAATAATACCCTATCACCAATACCCAAGCGCGTCGCTTCCTCAACGATGTATGGGAACATATCACCACTACCTCCCATAACGAAAATCGCATCTGGTTCTATCTCAGATACCATCTTTGCAACTCTAAGAAAATGATCCGGACCCTTTTGTATTGTCATTCTGCCAAGAAATAGGACAATTTTACGATACTTCTTTATGGGATAATCCTCAATCAATTTCTCCGATTCAAATTCAAAATAATCAATTGAATTATGCACAACATGAATCTTTTCTGGATCAATTCCATAATTCCTTATAACAATATCCTTCGTGTAATTACTAACCGTAATTATAAGATCCGCCTCTTTCATTCCCTTCTTTTCAATACCATATACGAATGGATTTGGATTTCCCGCGGTTCTATCAATCTCGGTTGCGTGGACATGCACTATAAGCGGAGCATCCTTACCAAGCCTTCTTGCAATATTCTTTGCAACAATACCTGCCGGATATGTCATCCAGTCATGACAATGTATAATTATCAAATTCCTCCTCTCTGGCAATAATCTCGGCATATCTTGCATACTTCCTAACTTCTTCAGCCAGATTACCGCTATAGATTGCAAATTCCTCTGGATTAATGGCACCCAGCCCAAATTTCTCCTCGACATTCCTTAGTGAAATTGATGTGATATATGGTTTTATATTGGACGGAATTGCCCTAAATTTAACCCTCCTTCTGTCGAGACCATAGTTCTCGGGTGTTAGAATCTTTACATGTTCATTTTCAATACTACCGGGCATCACGGGTAGAACAAATATAACCTCGGCATTGTTCCTCGCAAGACCCTTTGTCAAACCATAACATGCAGTTCCCAGACCTCCAGAGGTAAATGGCGGGAATTCCCACCCAAACATAAGCACCCTGACATTCATTGTCAACATCTCATATTTTAAAAGAATTGGAACAAAACGAGAGAGTATACATTTATCTATTTCAGCAAGAAAATAAAAATGATAATTAAAAATATTCTGACATTTGTACATAAAATTCTCAATATTTTGAGCAAAATGTAAACATTCTTATTTTTTTGTTCAGAATATGGGCATATACGGTAAAGATAATGTGGCTTTTGACAAAAATGTTCAATTTTTTTATATCAATAAGATACACAGTATAAAAA
>QMZM01000028.1 GCA_003663175.1 Candidatus Altarchaeales archaeon
GGGTTATGAAATGCGACAAGTATGTGTTTATGATTTGGAATTAATAGATATAAAGAATTTTTTTGAGTCTATGTTGGGCAGGTCAAGTCATGGTCTCTTCTATTCAATAGGTCAAATGATCGGCAGGAATATTGCGAGAGAGGCATCACATGAACATGAGAGATTCTTTGAGATAGTTTCAAAAAAGATTAAGGAAAGAAATTTCGTTGAGGAGATATACTTCGATAACGACACAGTAACTGTGTTTGGTTCTGTGGAGGTCCACAACTCTGACCATAATACATGTGACATATTACGGGGAATCCTGGTGATTGTTTACGAATTCTATAGAAAATCGAAGAATAAATTATATTGTGAGGAAATAGAATGTGCAAGCGTTAATGGAAATAAATGCGTGTTTAAGATTGAAGAGGATATTGTCTAAATTTATTTTAAAATGGAGAGGATAGAATCTGGAATTCCAGGGCTAGATTCCATGATACAGGGTGGATTTCCGGTACCCTCCACAATATTGCTCTGCGGTGAACCGGGAACGGGTAAAACAACATTTGCATTACAGAGCGTTTTTCATACGGCAAATCAAGGAGGAGTATGTTTGTATATAACCGCAACCTCCGAACCATCTTGGGTAATCCGCAAATTCCTATCTGAGTTTAAATTTTATTCACAAAAGATGGTCGATATTGGAAGAATCATATTCTTGGATATTAATGGCAAGATGAGTGAGGATCCTTATATGGTTGCAGAGCTGATAACGAAGAATGTCGAGAAATACAGACCATTAAAGATCGTTATCGATCCCATAACATCACTGAAGATAGCATTGGGCAAGCCCATAGGATATAGACAATTACTCCACGAACTCGTAACATTTCTAAAGACACAGAATTGCGTTGCACTACTAACCTCGGAGGGCACATACAAAGACATAATTACATCAACTGATGCCTATATGGTAGATGGTATAATAATCCTTTCCTATATAGAGGTGGAGAACGCACGAAAGAAGTATATTGAGGTTTTAAAGTTAAGGGGTACGAGACACCTAACCGGTAGAAGGTCGGTCGTTATCTCTGAAGAAGGCTTAAGGGTTCAACCGGAATTGAGATAATTTCTGTAAAATTTAAAATAATTTCACAGTTGTTGGTAGTTCTCTCTTATGTTCATTTCTCTTTATTCTCTCATCCAGATTTTTGACCAAGTCTATGGGAATCTCCAATTCGTCTGAAACTTCCTCGATCTCGTAGTTCTTCTCGAATATCATGTAGAGAATTCTATCTATAATTTCATAACTTATGCCCAATTCTTTCTCGTCAGTTTGTCCCTCCCACAATCCCGCGGATGGTTCCTTCTCTATTATTCCCCTCGGAATTCCCAAGAATTCTGCAAATTGCATAACCTGTGTCTTATACAAATCCCCAATTGGTTTTATATCACACGCCAAGTCTCCATGTTTTGTTCCATAGCCCAGGAGCATCTCGGTCTTGTTTCCGGTTCCCAAGACAATTCTATTGTCTATATTTGCAACTAAATAGAGGAGAATCATCCTGATCCTTGCCTTAACATTGCCTATGGATACTATCTTACCAATCTCATCTGTATCGAATTTGTTCCACGGAAATTCATTTATTATGGAATTTAGAATCGGATTTATCTCTATTACCTCATACATGACATTCAATTCCCTGGATAAATTTATGGCATCTTCAACATCCCTTCTCTTGGTCAATCCCCTTTCTGGCATTATCAGTGCATAGACATCGTCAACAGATTCCGATGCCAATTTGAGAACAACCGACGAATCAATTCCACCACTCACTCCGAGAACAACACCTTTTGATTTACTCTCCCTTACAATCTCTGCAATCCTCTTCTCTATAATCCTCCTGAATTTCCTCATCTGCTCTTTTGTCAATTTTAGACCCATCTTATAACCCCTTATCTCATATCCTCTCTAATCTTATGGTGTCTTTTTCATTCACATGTTTGAATAAACACGGATTCTCAACACTTCCAATTAGATTAACTGTATCTATTGGTCGGGACCTGCAAAGGAATATGCAAAATGCACGCATTGGAGGATAGTATGCGATGTCACCCTCTTCTACACTTAAACTCTGATTTTCTTCCCCAACATCTATAGGAATCCCAAAATATATCCCATCCATCCACATATTCGTAGAACCCTCAAGTGGCAGTATCTCGAGAATTGCTGTACATGTTATTGGAGCATCTCTAAAATTCAACACGCCAACGCTCTCAAATTTCTCATGAATTATTCTTATCTCAATCTTGGACAATCTACTAATCTTTTCCTTCATAGTAAAAATTATAAATTCGGAATTAATAATAATTATTAAAATTTAGCGATACTCCAGACCAAGTTCCCTGTCTATTTCACTTGAGATTCTTTTCATTTCCTCAAATACCATGTTTATATCTCTCTGCATCTCCTCCAGGGTTCTTGTGAGGTTCCCAGACCTAAGTGCGATTCTCTTCCCCCTTCTCACGAGGATTCCGGAATCTATTAGATAACGAATATGATAATTGACTGCGCCCCTCGTCAGATTGAACTTCTTTGCCATCGCGTTGCTATCAATTCTCGAGTTTCTCGACAACGAAAATAAAATCTCATGAAATATCTTATATACTGGTTTGCATTTATCCCTTTCTGATAATCCAAGGCACTCACAAATCCATCGAATGTCGGATTCCAAATCCTTTGTCCTCGGAGGTAACCTCCTCCTTATTATTATTTTCTCCATCATATCGTTAAATATCAGGAATTTTATATTTAAATTTGTCTATTTTTCACAAAATCAAAAATTATTTTACAAAATCAAATTTATTTTTAAACTTGAAATCCATATTTATATCCATAACTAAAATACTTAAATGTAAATGTAAAGGAGGTGATTAGGATGTGGTGGAGAAGAAGATACTCCATATTTGATGAGATGAGAAGGATGCAGGAGGAGATGGATAGGCTATTCGATGAATTCTTCAGAGCAACAAGATTCCCAGAACTGCCATCAACCGCATTGGCGAGGAGGGGAATGATAGAGAGAAGTGAATATAGAATGCCATTAACAGATATGTGGGAGACAGACAAGGAAGTGATTATCACAATGGAGCTTCCGGGGGTTAACAAGAAGGACATAGACATAAACATATATGATGATGGAATAGAGGTGAAGGTCGAGAGGAGCGAAGATAGAAGGGAGGAGGACGAGAAGAAGGGAATGTACAGATTTGAGAGAACATATAGTGGGTTCTATAGGTATATACCATTGCCACCAAATGTCAATGCGGAGAAGGCAGAGGCATCGTATAATAATGGCGTATTAGAGGTGAAGATACCAAAGATCATTGAAGAGGAGAAGGGTAAGGGAAGGAAATTGAAGATAAAATAAAATAGACCTTTAATTTCCTATTTTAATTTCCATATTTTATTTTGAAAAATGATATTCAAAGATTTCGAATGGTTTGATGACTTTGACGATTATTTTATGAGAAATGCCATTGGGAGCAGATTTGTTGAGCCATTGACAGATATATGTGAAACACAGAATGAAATAATCGTTACAATGGAATTGCCCGGAGTCAGGGAGGAGGATATCGAAATAAATTTAAAACCATATTCCTTAGAGGTAATTGCGAGGAAACTGAGGAACTATGATGAAATTTGTAGGAGGTATCAGATAGAAAAAGAAATTGATGGTTATTATAAGAGAATTGAATTCTTACCAGAGATCAATACCGAGAGATACAAAAAGTCATTCATTAACGGAATCTTGGAGATAAGATTGGAAAAGAAAACAAACAGGAGAATTGAGGTGAGATAAATGAAAGGTAATGAATTAACACTTAGTGTTGCAGAGGCAATTCGTATGGATGTCGGCAGGGGAATCGCAAGAATTTCTAATAGAAATATGGAAAAACTCGGCTTGAGGTCTGGGGATGTAATAGAGATCTCTGGTAAGGATAAGGCAGTTGCCATTGTCTGGAGGGGCAGACCAGAGGATGAGGATATTGACATAATAAGAATTGATGGCACAATAAGGGGAAATGCCGGCGTTAGCCTTGGCGATAAGGTGACTATAAGAAAAATTGAATGCGTCCCAGCAGAATCCATAGTTCTCGCTCCAACTCAGGAGATAAGATTCACTTCGGATCCAACTCCATATTTTCACGAGAGATTACTGGATAAGCCATTTATAAAAGGAATGAAATTCGACATTACAATAGTTGGTACTACCCTGCGCTTTATAGTTACAAATGTATCACCAAAGAAATGTGTTAGAGTAACTCCAGAAACCAGAGTTGTCATAAGTGAAAAGCCGGTAAAGGAACTTGAAAAACTTCCAAGGGTTAGGTATGAGGACATTGGAGGATTAAAGAATGAGATCGAATTGATAAGGGAAATGGTTGAATTGCCCATGAAACATCCAGAGGTATTCGAGAGACTGGGGATTGGTGCTCCAAAGGGTGTTCTATTGACTGGTCCACCAGGTTGTGGAAAGACATTGATTGCAAAGGCAGTTGCTAGTGAAACGGATAGCAATTTCTATTCCTTGGCGGGACCCGAAATAATGAGTAAATACTATGGAGAGTCTGAAAAACGATTGAGGGAAATATTTGAGGAGGCTGAAAAGAGTGCACCCTCAATAATATTCATCGATGAGATAGATTCGATAGCACCAAAACGAGAGGAGGTAACTGGGGAGGTTGAGAGAAGGGTTGTTGCTCAATTATTAACACTGATGGATGGTCTCAAGTCGAGGGGACAGGTGGTTGTTATAGCGGCAACGAACAGACCCGATTCTATAGACCCGGCATTGAGAAGACCCGGAAGGTTCGATAGGGAAATACGGATAGGTGTTCCGGATGAGAAGGGGAGGTTCGAGATACTACAGATTCATACGAGGGGGATGCCCCTAGACGAGGATGTTAACCTGAAGGAATTGGCAGAAAAGACCCTCGGCTTCACGGGGGCGGATATTGAAGCGCTATGCAAGGAAGCTGCGATGAAGGCAATAAAGGAACACCTGCCAACAATAAAGAGAATGGAAGAGAGATTACCAACGGAGATATTGGAAAAGATAAAGGTGAAGAGAAAGCACTTCTTGGACGCATTGACTCAAGTTGAGCCATCTGCAATGAGAGAGGTCCTAATAAACAAACCAAACATAACATGGAATGATATAGGTGGTTTGGATGATGTAAAGGGCTTACTCAGAGAGGTTGTCGAGTGGCCACTTAAGGACCCGGAAAGTTTTAGGGAGTTGGGAATAAAGCCGCCCAAGGGTGTTTTACTCTATGGACCTCCCGGTTGTGGGAAGACACTACTTGCGAAGGCGATTGCAAATGAATCAAATGCTAATTTCATCGCAGTTAAGGGTCCAGAACTGCTGAGTAAGTGGGTCGGCGAGAGTGAGAAGCATGTCAGAGAGATATTCAGAAAGGCAAGACAGGTTGCTCCAAGCATAATATTCTTTGATGAATTTGATAGCATATCAAAGATTAGAGGACGCACATTAACTGATGTTACAGAAAGAATGGTGAATCAGTTACTTACGGAAATCGATGGAATTGAGGAATTGGAAGGGGTGGTCGTTATAGCTGCAACAAACAGACCAGATTTAATAGATCCGAGCCTGTTGAGACCCGGCAGAATAGACCTAAAGATAGAGATTCCACTTCCAGATGAAAAGACAAGAGAAGAGATATTTAAGGTCCACACAAGAAAGATGCCCCTGGACAAGGATGTTAATCTGAAGGAATTGGCAGAAAAGACCTCTGGCTTCACAGGAGCGGATATTGAAGCGTTATGCAGAGAAGCCGCGATGAATGCATTGAGAGAAAAGAAGAGGAAGAATTTACGGAAGATCAAGGTGAGGATGGAACACTTTGAGAATGCATTGAAAGAGATGAAGGAGAAGATGGAGGAGATGAGAAAGAAGCGAAAGAAAGCAAATAGTGAATTCGAGCCGGGGTATATATAAGTTATGAATATTATAATTAATGAATTTAAAATAATCATTCTTCTAAATAATTACTAAGATGAATCTATTCTCAAAAACATTATTCTTGAATCTGGCATTTTTGATCGTCCTATTACTTTCTAGTTTATCAACTGCAGAAAATTATCGGGAATTATTTGAATTAGAATTTGATTATAAGGCGAGTGGTGGAGTGATAAAGATTTTTATCTCCAATATCGACAATACTGGGGATGGAGAAGTTGTATTTGGCGCATCTAAGCAGACATTGGTTGGTGGAGCCGGTTGGGTATATGTATTGGATAAGGATGGCAATAAGATATGGCAGTATTCTCTTCCCGGATATATAAAGTGCATGGAATTATCTGATTTGAATCATGATGGAAAGAAATCCGCGATCACTTGTGTGTTTTCATCAATTCATGTCATTAACCACGATAGAAGTCACTGGGATATAAGCACAAAACACGGTTATAGTATAAGTGCGATATATGTTGATGACATAAACAACGATGGATTTAATGAAATTATCGTTGGCGCCGGCTCGGGAAGTCTGAATAATGAAATTTTTGTCATAAATAATGATAGGAAATTTTCTTGGAGAAGGCGAGTAAGTGGAAGAGTTAATGCACTATATGCTGCAGACTTAGATAATGATAATATAAAGGAAATTCTCGTTGGTATTGTTGGAAGGGGTGGGATATTGGACTATCCGGGAATGGTTGAGGTATATAATTCAAGCGGTAATGATATATTCAGATATAATACAAAACATGGCGTAACATATCTTCTCTCTGAAGATATAAATGGCGATGGCGGGAGCGAAATATTGGTTGGCTGTATGGACTATTTCTATGTATTGGAAAATAATGGAAGTCAGATATGGAACTATACGACCGGTGGCACCATACATAAAATTCTTGTAGAGGATATAAACGGCGATGACAATCCCGAGATAATTCTCGGCTCAAATGATGTATATGCATTAAATGCGGGGGGGGAATTAATATGGAGAAATGAGGTTGGTGCCGAGGTATATGATATGCAATTAATTAACCTTTCAACCAATAACCTTAAGGGATTAGTTGTTGGTTCGGAGACATTGTATATTATAAATTCTACCGGAGATACGATATGGGAATACGACACGGAGAATATAGTCAAGAGCGTATCTATCAACGACTTAGAGAACGATGGTTACACAGATATGGCAATTGGCTTGGGAGACGGAACCATATTGGTATTCGGGTCAAAGTCATTCGCAAGAGGTCAAGAGGCATTAGAGTTTTATGAAACTGCAAGGAGGTTATATAATGAGAAGAAATTTGATTCAGCTCTTGAAAATGCGTATAAAGCAAGAGAGATCTATCTCGAGCTCGGAGATGATTCTATGCTGAGAAATGTGGAAAGCCTAATATCCCAGATAAATCAATACAGCAAACAGTTTAGTGAATTGGAAAGGGAAGCAGAACTCTACTATAACAAATCATTCAACGCCTACATATCTGGAGACTATATAAATGCAAGTTCGTATGCCCAAAAGGCGAAATACAAGTATATATCATTAAAGAATAAGGAGATGCTCGCAAAATGCAACGAGATAATAAGAAATTCCGATGAATTCCTAAGAATTGAATCCGAGAATTATCTGAGGAATGCATCGGATTTATTTAATTTAAGCAGATATGAGGATGCCCTGATTTATGCAAAGAAGGCGAGAGATGCATATGATTGGATAAAGTATAGGGAAGGTCTATTAAAGAGTAATCTGCTCTTGGCGGAGATATATCTTAAATTGGCAGAAGAGCATCGCTCCAGGGGAGATTTTGAGAATGCGAGCATATTTTCCCAATATTCAAGATATCTCTTTTTATGTCTCGATGAACATTCAAATACATCACACATTGATTGCGACACAAGAAATTTAAAAATTCTTGAAATTAATGAATTACAAAAATTAATCGAGAATGCAACCTACGAGAATAGTAAATACAGAGATAAATTATTAGAATTGAATTTCCTGATGGGTGAGATATCTAAGAGAAAGAGGGGCAGTATTAGCGATAGGATTACTGATTTTATAGAGGAGAATGCAATAATTATAATTTTAGTGGGCGCTGTCAGCATCATACTACTATTTCTCGCACTTTCACTCCTGATTATCCATAAGAGGAGACATATATTTAGGGAAAAGAGCAGATTAGAGGAAGTCCCTACATCAAATGACTTCGAGAAAAGATACGGTGAGGAAGAGATATATGAATTTATTGAGATGGATAAGATAAAAAGAAGTAGGTATAGGGGCGTTGGAAGGACAATTAAATAGGCATTATATGTAGGAAGGACTATGAGATATGCACATTTTGACTGAGTATTTCGCCATTTCAATCCTACACTAGTCTGTTTCTAACTCGAGAATCTTCACTAATTGTGTGCATCCACCGCAGAGGGTCTGATTGCTTTCGCTTTGCTTTATAATGATCTCTAAAAGAACGAAAAATTTAAATATTAGTTCTCTAAAAGAACTAATATGGAAGAATTGTTGATCCAGAATGAATGGTGGGAAAAAGAAGAGATAAGTAAGGAAAAGGCTTTACCTTATAAGAGAAAGATTTTTGGAGAAATAAGAGATATCTTTCTGGGCTATAGATCCATACTTGTTTTAACAGGACTGAGAAGGGTAGGAAAAACTGTGCTGATTCATCAGCTAATAGAGGAATTGTTAAAGAGAGGTGTTGATCCCAAGCATATACTTTATTTTTCCTTTGATAAGCTTGTGGAGGAGCCAATAGAGATATTAAAAGCATATCAAAGGATTACAAAGATAGATTGGAGAAATGAGAGGGTTTATCTTTTCTTGGATGAAATTCAAAAACTTCAAGATTGGAGTTCAAAAATAAAGCTTCTCTATGACACTTTACCAAATTTAAAAATTTGTATTAGTGGTTCCGCAAGCCTAATGGTAGAAAGAGAAGCTATTGGCAATCTCGCTGGAAGATATTTTGGGCTTGAAATAATGCCTCTATCATTACAAGAATTTGCAGAGCTTTACTATGAAGAAAAAATGGATTCATTAGAGCTTCATAAGTTTAAAATTGATGCCATCTTTAATGACTATATTGAAAGACCATTTCCAGAAATTGTGAAGTGGAAAAGCAAAGAAAAGGTTCAAGAATATATAAGAAGTCTTGTGATAGAGAAAGTTCTTGGAAGTGATATACCAGAAGTTTTCAAGAGGGTGAATATAAGTTTGTTAAAGAGTTTAGCAGAAATATTTTTGAGAAATACAGGAATTGTGCTTAATATAGAGGATCTCAGTAAAGATTTTCATGTCCATAAATTAACCCTAAAGGACCATCTCTATTACTTAGAATTCGGAAAACTTATTAAGATAGTGAAAAATTATAGGCCATCTATAATGGCAGAATCTAGGAAAATGCCCAAGGTATATGCTTTTCACCCTTCACTAAGCAAAGCATATTTTGCTGAATTAGATAAAGGAAGAATGTATGAAAATTTGATCATGAATATGCTTAAACTTAATAATTACTTCAGAGAAAGAGATAAAGAGATAGATTTCCTGAAAAGGAATAGGGAAATGATACCTATCGAAGTGAAAGCAAAAACAAATGTAAAAATTAAAGAGTTAAGAAATTTGATCTGGTTTTTGAAAAAATTTGAGTTCAGAAAAGGCTTAGTCATTTATGAGGGTGAAAAAAGAAAAGAGAAAATTAATAACATGGAAATAGATTTCATTCCAATTAAAGAAATACTATTCTAATATGCGTTGTTGCACAAGTATAAATACCTGAAGGTATAAAATACCTTTACTGAAAGAAACTGGAGTGAATACAATGAAGGGAAGGTCAAAGAAATAGAGCTACTCTTTGATCCTAAATAATGCAGAGATTGTGCTTTATACTATTCCGGCAATATACCTACGATTACCAATGAGACAGTCTGAAGGTCTTGCTCGGATAATTGCTAAGATTATTGGTGCAAGAAATATATGAGGATAGTTTACAACCTAATGAGAAGGGTGTATTTACAGAATTCAAAGTAGCTACACTTTCTACAATATCTTTTGTATTCTGGCTTAGTTCAACTTTTATCATCTTCCCTTGCTTAGGATAATTTAGTCTTCCTTCCACTTCTTTTATTCCTTTCTCCCGCTTTAGATTATAATGACATCTTTTTTAATATCTCCGTAACTTATATCCTGCAAAAAATACCGGAGTTTAGTTTTACAAATAATGAAATAATTTACTTGAGTTCCCGTGGAGATTGCTTTTTGGGAGATGAGGGGTATTTTATCTATTTCTATTTTTTAGACCAATCTGTAGATGCCATGAATAATGGTAATTTATCCTTAGTCAATAATAACAATTTTGATAAATGCCTTGGTTTTATAAACTTTTTAAACCCCCACTTGACTTCTACACCAATTTGCTCTTTATCCTTCTTGACTATAATATCAACCTCGCTCTTGTTTTTCCAGAAATAGACATCAGTTACCATTGAGAAGTGTGAAGATACTATCGACTCCACTACCATTTCTTCCAATACTTCCTCACCAGTAAAATAAGATAACGTAGCGTATAGAAAAGGATCCGTTATATGAATTTTTTTGTTTTTCCTGTACAAAACTCTAAAGTCTGGCGTAATTATATTCAAAACCTTAGCAACAAAGAGATCCTCTAAAGCCTCTATATATGATTGGACTGTATGTGGTGAAGCCAATGATGTCTCTCTTGAAATGCTCAGCCAGGAGATAGGAGTTAGTCTTGACCTTAAAATATAACTTATTACCTCCTTCATATACTTATCACTCTTCCCAATCTTCTTCCAATCACTCCTTAGCCAATCTAGATAAACCTTTTTTGCATAAACTGAAACCTTACCTCGAGCAAAAAATTCCTTTGTAGGAATAGGAAAACCCCCTGTTTTTAAATAATTACTAAATAATCTATCTATTGTATTTTGATATAAAGAATTTGCATTCATTGCAGATTCTATTCCATTAATTTCATCTATAGAAATTTTCTTTAACCTTATCTTTCCAAAAATCTCAACATATTCCGAGAAATCTAATGGGAAAAAGTAGATATCTTTACCACTTCCCCTTCTCCCTGGAAAATATTCCTTTTGTTTTAACAATTCTAAGCTACAAGAGCCAGTAACCAAAATGACATCATTTCTAAAAAATCCCCTATCTATTCTAAACTTTATTGCTCTCCACCACTCATCAACAAAGGTTATCTCATCAAGAAATATAAAAGATGACTTTATTCTCCATTCTTTCCTTGCATTAATATAATTATCTAAAACCTCGCCCAATTCCTTATAATCTGTTAACTCATCACAAGAATAATAGAATATCGCTTTCGGATCCTTTTTCTTTAGCAATTCATGAATACAAATCTTTAATGCGGTTGTTTTTCCAACCTGTCTTGGCCCAGAGATAAAGTGCAGAGAAAATGGATCAAGTGTTATCTCCTCAATTATTCTGGGCTTCCATCTAACTTCAGATTCTTTCCATTTTCTGTACTCAAAGTCCTCTTCATTTACCCACCATGGATTTTGCTCTTCCATGTAATATAATTGCAAATGAATATATAAATATATTTGCAATGAAATTGCAAAGACTATCTTTCCTGAAGAGGAAAATTTTTATGCAAAAGAATTTTACAGTTTCGTCTGTTCTAACTTGTATTTTAAATTTAATTTGAGAATTCGAGAATTTCTCTTTCAATCCTACCTTAGTCTGCTTCTAACTAAAATTATCAAATCTTTCGTTTTCATTTTCATTTATCTTTCAATCCTACCTTAGTCTGCTTCTAACATGGACTGAGTGGGCTTTAAGAAACAATATTGATAACCTTTCAATCCTACCTTAGTCTGCTTCTAACTCTGATGTCAGAATTCCTATTACATCTGGGATGAAATCTTTCAATCCTACCTTAGTCTGCTTCTAACCGTGGACTTCAAAGTCATAGTCCAGCTGTGCCTTCTGCTTTCAATCCTACCTTAGTCTGCTTCTAACATAGATTTCAACGATGATGGAACTAAGTTGTATGTGGCTTTCAATCCTACCTTAGTCTGCTTCTAACAGTTAATACGAAAATATCCCCACTCAACTTCTTATATCTTTCAATCCTACCTTAGTCTGCTTCTAACCGATGAGTATATGCAAAAGGCAAAGGAGGCGAAAAACTTTCAATCCTACCTTAGTCTGCTTCTAACCTATGAGAAGCGAATGTCTAATACTTACAGA
>QMZM01000029.1 GCA_003663175.1 Candidatus Altarchaeales archaeon
GCGGTATTTGGGTATCTTTCAACAAGAACAACAGAATTTAATGCCTCGGTAGTAACCTTCGATATCTCTATGGACCTTCTATCTGGTCCCGGTCTCTTCCTTTCCTCTACAGAAAATGGTGCCAAATTGTATATGCATCTCAACAATGCCTTAGTTGGGTCCCTAAGATATTTTGGATGTAATTCTCGAGGACCATATACACCAGCAAGCACCTTATTTTTACCCCATTCAACATATGCTGATCCTGTTGCCCTCTTCAATACTCCAACCTTCATCTCAATCCTTCTCAATTCATCAAACTTCCTACCATCCAATCTCTTACCGTCTTTAATAAGTCTAATCTTCCCATTCCTTTTCATTTTCAAACTCACTTTTAAATTTTAATTTTTTTAATTTTTATTATAATTTTCCTCAAGCATCTTGGCAATTCTATCCGTCAATCCTTTTGTTTGTGCCTCCTTCTCTATCCTCTTTATTGCCATTATCGTTAACTCTATATTGCCGTCGTTGATCCATATTCTACCATTCTGACCCACTAAGATCCTACTCTTCGTTTTTTCTTTTATTAAATTTAACATTGAACGCTTTTTTCCAACCACCCTTGGAACTCGTTTTGGATTCACCTCTATAACGATTCCATTCTCAAGTTTCCTCGGTCCCGAGATGGTGGAGTTGTTTACTTCATCAACCCTTGAAATCTTGCCACTTATAATGTCTCCAACAACAAAATATTTTCTTATATCCTCATTCAATGGGTCTCTTGCAACTTCCTCACCCTTGAGTATGCATGTATATGGCGAATTTATATCAATGACCCAATTCCTACTCATTATGTTCTTTACAACACCGATAACGATATCGCCCTCTTTAGGAACATATGTTCCAGATGATGGAATAATTATGACCCTATTCCCAATGACCCTCGCAATTCCCTGAATTGCGGAATATACCTTTCCGTTCTCGTAGAAACAATTCGTATCACAAATTATCCTACTCCCAATTAATTGTCCGGGAATGACAAATTCATTATTTTTAATGCGTAACATTCCAAGCCACCACTTACTTTACTACCTTTATTCTGACATCGCCACGGGTTAATTTATTAATCTTGTCATAAAATTCATCCCGCAAGCCAGCGGGAATTTCCAATAGACAAAAATAACTATCTTCTAACCATTCCTCCTTCTTAACATTCCCAAATTCATATAAAATTTTATAACAAATTCCAGAATATTGTGCCGGAATCTTGACCGCAATCTCTAAGGTTTCGAGTCTGATGGGAATAATTGGTTGTAATTTTTTTATTATTGCTTCAACCTGTTCCTCGGCACTCTTGAATATGTCGATATTTACTCTCGCTTCTTTCATTGCCTTTTCAATTCTTGCTGGAGGATGCGGCGTGTTTGTCTGAGGATTTATCGCATTCTTTGAGATTATCGAGGCTATTTGTTTCCTTTTCTCTTCAAGCATTCTTCTTCTCTGTTCTGTTGTTAATCCGATTTCCCCCCTCTTTAATATCTCACTTGCAACCCTTTCAACATCGTAGCTTCCAAAGAATTTCTTCATTAGTTGTTCTGATGCCCTCTCCCCGGATCTCGCATCCCTAAATACCGAATTTATCGCGAGCAATTCATCAAAGTTCACATTTCTGCCCTGTCTATATTGTAGTGCCAAATCTGGGTCAACAAGAATTTCAAATGTCTCACCCCGAATCTTTAATCTTGCTATAACTGCCCTGTCCAGACTAACCATTTTTGAGATATAAGACATAAGAAATTATTCAGGACCCCTCCCTCTTATTTAACTCATTTTTAAGGCTTTGCATCACATCACCGATTTCCTTCTTACTTACTTCTCTGTATCTATCTCCCAATTCGATCGTTATAATCTCTATAAATTCCCTCGATAATTTCTTCTCAGATATCAGATTTAATGCCTTTAGTGCAAGTGCAATTGCTTCATATCTTGACATTCCCTTTCTATATTCCCTCTCAAATAACTTATCAACATCGCTCTTTCCAACCCCAATAGATGTTGCCAAGTATTGAGTAAATGCACCACTCGGGTCAGTTTCAAATAGATATGGCTTATCATTCACTCCAGCAATTAGTAATGCCGCGCCGAAGGGTCTCGCACCACCATATTGCGTATATAATTGCTTTATATCACATATCTCTCTTGTCAGATTTACCACACTTATCGGCTCATTATAGGCTACCCTGCTCCTCTGAGCCATAATTCTCGCCTCTTCAATCAATCTCCTCGCATCTGCAACCAAGCCGGATGTGGCAATCCCGATGTGTTCATCTATCTTAAATATTTTTTCTATTGATTGGGGAATTATTAGAGATGATGTTATGCTCTTATCAACTGCCAATAACACTCCGTTCTCATATGCAATACCGCAGGCGGTTGTGCCTCTCTTTACCGCCTCTCTTGCATATTCCACCTGAAATAACCTACCGTCTGGGCTAAAGACCGTGATCGCCCTATCATAGGCTGCGGGACCAGTTGGATACATTTTGTTTACACCTCAATCCAGACCAATAAGATAAAATAGAATTATAGACTTAAATATTAATTTTTAGTTTATTTTAGTTTATTAATTTTTTAATTCTCCAATCTGACACCATCTCTCGAGATTCTCGTCTTAATCACTTGTCCACCCACCTTCTCTATTTCATTGGCAACATCTCCAATGGCAATCATTATGCCGCCTCTGCCCGCTCCACAGAGTTTTGCTCCGGGGCTCTTCTTTCTGGAAGCCCACACCAATTTCTCTAATTCTGGTGATGATACTCCAATCGCAGATAATAGACCGTGATTTATGTTCATGACCTGTCCAAATCCCTCCATGTCTCCACTCTCCAGGAATCTCTGCCCGTAATCTACAATCTCCTTCATAATTTCAAGATATTTTTCAAAGAATCCTGGAAATTTATTTTTTAATTTCATAACATCTGAGACTATTTCTCCGGTGTCTGACCTTATTCCAGTGTTTCCTATCGTAATTTCTGGGCATTCCCTTATCCTAACATTTTCACATTTTCCACTCTGATACCTTATAATGCCACCATATGTCACCGCGTATGGGTCAACTCCGCTTGATTTTTTGTGAATTATGTTCTCTATATCCCATGAAATCCTTGCGATTTCTTTTTTACTTAGGTTATGACCCATTTCTCTCGAGATTGCAAACACAAGTGCCGATGCGATCGATGCGGAACTTCCCATACCAGAGGAAACTGGAACATCGGAGTTTATATCTATACTCAATCCGGCACTCTCTTCTATAAATCTCAATGTTTTGTAGATCGCCTCAGCAGAGAGTGCAAGATTCCATTTTTTTCTCAACCTTGGGATGTCGGAAAATTCGAATTTAAAATTCATCACATCTACTGCCGGATTATTCAGAACGAATTTGTCATCGTTTCTCTTACTTACTGTCACATAACTCCTCAAATCGACAGTTGCCACGAGGACGGGATTTCCATAGACTGCAGCATGCTCTCCAAGTAATATGATTTTTCCCGGTGCCGACGCCTTGGTTGTCATCCTTTATTCATATTTATATTTCTTATATTTCATACAAGAGTAGAGAGTTTCTCTACTATTGCATCACCAACCTCCGATGTCTTTGAATTACCACCAAGGTCTTTTGTCCTTACCTTACCTTCCTTTAGAACCTCCTCTATTGCCCTTAGAACTAATTTTGATGCATCAACTTCGTTAAGTTCATTCAGCATCAATGCTCCCGCCCATATTGTGGCAATTGGATTTGCAACATTCTTCCCGGCATATTTTGGTGCGGAGCCGTGAATTGGCTCGAACATCGAAATTCCCTCTGGATTTATATTCCCCCCCGGGGCAAGACCAAGTCCGCCCTGAATCATTGCTCCCAAATCCGTTATAATGTCGCCGAACATATTTGGGGTTACAATTACATCATACCATTCCGGATTCTTTATAAACCACATAGTGATCGCATCAACAAAATTAAATTCCGTTTCTATTCCCTCATATTCCCTTGAAATCTCCGTGAATATCTCTCTCCAGAAACTGTATGCATAGGTTAATACATTTGCTTTATCAACAGATGTTACTCTCTTTCTGCCCTCTCTCTTTGCCAATTCGAATGCATATCTTATGACTCTTTCACATCCCTTCCTACTTAAAACACCAATCTGATACGCGATCTCATCCCCATCAGATTCAATATCAAGGTCGAATTTTACACTATAGAGCGACCTCTCGATTTCGAGGATATTTCTCGATTTTCCTTCCATCGCATTTCCGCCGATTCCAACATAGAAATCCTCGGTATTCTCTCTAACAACAACGAAGTCTATATCATCCGGGGATTTGTTTTTGAGTGGGCATTCAACACCCTCGAGCAGTTTAACAGGTCTCAAATTTACAAATTGGTCAAAATAAAATCTCAAGTAGAGCAGAATTCCCTTCTCAAGCACGCCAGGTTCAACCCTCGGGTCACCCAATGCCCCGAGATAGATGGCATCCATACCCTCTATCTCGTTCAAATCCTCTTCATTAATCAATTCACCAGTCTCGAGATAATTATCCGCACCGAAGTTATATTTGTGCCACTCTATCTCAAAATTTTCGATCTCCGAGACCCTATCAAGGACCCTTTTTCCCTCCCTGATTATCTCCGGCCCTATTCCATCTCCCGGAATTAATGCGATCTTGTACTTAGACATTTTTCAGCCTCCTTTTATGCAATTTCATATGACCCTTCTGTATGCCCTCTGTCGATAATGCCCTCAATGCCGCTAAATTTTGTGCAAGTCCCACGGACGCCATAACCTCGCTCAGTTCTCTTGCTGTTTTAACATTCAATATCTTTAAGGATACCTTGGCGTATGGTGCGGTTGTTGATCCCCCAACGATCCCGACAGCAAGAGGCAATTCAATTCTACCGTTTAGATTTCCATCTTCATCTATCTCCCATGTTGTTAGTGGCAAGTACCTGCCAGATATGGATGCATAGCCATGAGCTCCAGATTCTATTGCCCTCGTATCATTGCCAGTTGCGAGTGCCACCGCAATTATACCATTCATTATCCCCTTGTTGTGTGTTACCGCTCTATATCTATCAATTAATGCAAATTCGTATGCCTTTATAATCCCATTCATCTCCTCCTCGCTGAGCGCATCCCTTGGGATCGATACACTTGCCCTCGCAAGTCTCTTTACCGCGAGATTTGATAGAATTCTAAGATAAATTTTCCCACTGGTTATCTCCTCTATATATTCTGCAACAGATTCGGCCATCGTATTTACTATGTTTGCACCCATTGCATCCCTAACATCAATTAGCAGATGGATTATCACCATGTTATCTATTATCCTAACCTCCAGGTCCTTTGCACCACCACCCAGGTCGAGTAGAATTTTATCCCGAGAATTTGCAATATCTAATATATTTTCTTTATTCTCAAGAATTTTCTCTTTTGCAGATTCCGGGTTTTTTGCTATTAATTGGATTTGTCCAATCATTATCGGTTCCGTGCTCGTTGCTTTAAAACCCCCTCCAGACCTCGCAATTCTCGCAGCATTACTTGCTGCAGCAACAACTGATGGCTCTTCTATTGCCATCGGAATCAGATAATCCCTGCCATTTATAAGGAAATTCACCGCAATTCCCAGGGGGATTTCAATCTTCCCTATTACATTCTCGATCATTAGGTCTAATTCATCCAGGGAGGAGCCATCTGTCAATATTCTCTTCTCATCATCGTCCAAATTTGAAAATCTACTCACAATATTTAACCTCTCCTCTACCGACAATCTATAAAATCCCGGAAGTCTTGAACTCTTCTCCATTTTTAGAAGTAATTTTTAGAGTAATAATATTTTTAGAAAAATGTTAAATAAAATGGTTAAATAAGATGCCAGGTATCGTGCTCGAGAAAAGGTATGAAAGGTTGAGGAGGATTATAGGGGATATTATCACAGATAGAAACTCAAAAAATAAGAGAGCTATAATCGCATTCTCGGGAGGGGTTGATAGCAGTGTGGTTGCAAGAATTGCGAGAGATGTTTCTGACGATGATAATATAATCGCGGTAACGATAGATTCCGAGATCATGCACAGGAGGACCATAGAGAATTCCGAGAGAATTGCGGATGAGATCGGAATTAAGCACTTCGTTTTAAGGAAAAATTTTCTCGATAATTCAAGGATCGTTGAGAATTCTATTGATAGATGCTATTATTGTAAGAAAAATATTATAAGGGAAATAAAGAAATTCGGGAAGATTTATGGAATCTCGGTCATACTTGATGGAACAAATGCGGATGACATGAATGAATTCAGGCCGGGGATAAGGGCGCTAAAGGAAGAAAATGTTGCGAGTCCGCTTGCGGATGCTGGAATCGGAAAAAGGGAGGTGAGAGAGATCGCAAGATTTTTGGGACTCTCAAACTTTAACGCTGCTTCTGAGAGCTGTCTCGCTACAAGAATTCCATTAAATGAGAAAATTACATACGAGAAACTGAGAATGGTCGAATCTGCGGAGGAATTCCTATGGAAACTTGGAATCTCATACCTCAGAGTGAGGAATTTTGATGGAATTGCGATAATAGAGACATTGCCAGAAGATATTGAAAAAATAATTTATAAGAGAGATACAATTTATGATAAATTAATTGACATGGGATTTAGAAGGGTATGCGTCGATATCGGAGGCGTTCTAAGGAAATATCGCACCTTGGAGATATGATTTGTCATTGGGCGAGAAGGAAGCATATTTAGTTTAAGGATGCATAATATATTGTTGAATTTTTAATGATAATTCATTTTAATTCATTTAAAATGTATGTTCTCGGAATTTGGGATGGGCACGATGCGGGGGCGTGTATAGTTGAGAAGAATAGGATAGAGGTCGCGGTAAACGAGGAGAGATTTACGAAGAGAAAACTGGATGTTGGATTTCCATTCAATTCGATAAGAGTTTGTCTCGATTTCTTGGATTTAAAGCCATCCGACATATCCATAGTTTCCTTTACCACAACAGATTTTGCAAAAACACTGACGAGGGCATTTCCGTCCCTTAAGAGGAAATACTATCTCTTCAGGAGAAGGAAAATCCCGGAACCGATATTTTCTGAATTCAGGAGGCACTTTAAGTATAGAACCACCGAGATTCCAGAGGTTCCATTAAGTAGAAGAATAAGTCTGTGGTATTTTAGAAGAAATTTGGACAGAATGGGTTTCAAGGATTATGAAATCGACATCGTTGACCATCATTCCGCCCATGCCATTTCTGCCGTAATATGCAGCGGTTTTAAGAAATCCATAGCGATAACCCTGGATGGTGTTGGAGATGGCTTATCTGGAACGATAAATATATTCGAGAATGATGAACTTGAGAGAATTTCCTCAATAAAGGCGAGGGATTCATTTGGAATATTCTTTGAGCAGGTAACAACACTACTTGGAATGCGAGAATTAGAGGATGAGGGCAAGGTAATGGCTCTCTCAGACTTCGCATTTAAGGTCCCGGATGATGAGAATAAACTGCTAAATTTCTTTGAGGTCGATGGTTTAAATGTCAAATGTAAATACTCCACGATTGGAAGATACACGATATTGAAGAAATTGCTCTGGAATACTCCAAGGGAGCAATTGGCTTATATGGCTCAGAGAACCCTCGAGAAGCATATCTGTAAATTGTTCAGGAATGCAATTTCGGAATTGGGAATAAAGAATGTCTGCTGGAGTGGTGGCGTTGCCTCAAATATTAAGGTCAATATGAAGATAAGGCTGAATTCTGGTCTAAGGAGGTGGTTTGTATTCCCTCACATGGGAGATGGCGGTTTGGCGGTTGGTTCCGCTCTCTACACATCATTCAAGAAATTTGGAACGAGACCGAGGAAATTAAAAAATGCGTATCTTGGAAATGAATTTTCAGAGGATAAAATAATCGAATCCATTAACAAATACAAATTGGAATATGAGTACAGAGAGGATATTTCTGAATATGTCGGTGAACTGCTCTCCAAGGGAAATTTTGTCCTGTGGTATCAGGGGAGAATGGAATACGGTCCAAGGGCATTGGGGAATAGAAGTATAATTGCTCCCCCATCCCCGGTAGAGATCAAGGATAAATTGAATTTAAAGATAAAAAGGAGGAGTTGGTTCCAGCCGTTTTGCCCATCTCTTCTTGAAGAGGAATCAAAAAAGATATTTGAGAATGTCGATTCATATGATAGATTTATGACAATGGGTTATATGTCGAGAGAGGAGATGAGGGAGAGAATTATCTCTGTTATAAATGTCGATGGCTCTGCAAGACCGCAGATGCTTGGGGATGAAAACCCAAGATTTAGAAGACTTCTGGAGGAGGTGAAGAAGAATCTTGGACTCGGGATAATTCTCAACACCAGTTTTAATTTACATGGCTTTCCAATAGTAAATTCTCCAGATGATGCGATAGATGTTATGTTAAAGACAAGGGCGAGATATCTTGCACTTGGAAATTTCTTTATTGAAAATAAGTAAGGAAAATGGAATCTGAGAGAATTGATGATTTATTAATTAAATTCTTGCCATCGGCGATCTCGGCACTCATGATTATTATTCTCTGTTACTTCGTCTACAGACACAAAAGATTTGGAATTGGGGTTGAGGATTTGATGTATATTGAGGTTTTGTTCTTCTCAATAATATTTCTCCTCATCATAGTGCTATTAATCCTCAATCTTGGGGAATTTAGGAGAAATTTTATGATAAGTCGGAGAACATGGATTCTTCTTTTTATGATCCTAATTCTTGGCTTCTCTCTAAGAGAATTTATTGTTCCACACACGCACAGAATATTCTTCGATGAGGACCTCTATCTCGGAATTGCGAATTCAATAGCAACGGAGGGTAAGAATATACTCTGTAATTATGGCACACCAACCCACTGCAGGGAGGGAATCCTAAATAAGGACCCCTCCGGGTGGCCGTTCCTCTTGGCAATCTTCTACACCATCCTTGGAACATCAGAGGAAATTGCATTTAAAATTTCTGCAATAATCGGAACGCTATCGATTCTACTCATATTTCTGATAGCATTTCTTCTCTTTAGATCCCATGAGGATAGAAGGGAGACCATTGCGCTATTCTCCGCACTTCTCTTTGCATTGACTCCGGCACACATCATCTGGTCCGGAAGTGTTGCAACTGAGGTTCCATTCTGTTTCTTCTCCCTGCTGACAATCCTTTCCTACCTTCTCTATCTAAGGAATGAAAAATTCAGGACACATCTCTTGGGAATAACCCTGCTGGCATTTACCGTCCAGATTAGACCGGAGGGTATTTTATTCATTCTGATTATAATCTTTATGCTTATTCTATTTGAAAGAGAATTGTTAAGTAAGTTAACCGATTCCGAATTTTTAATTCCGTGGGTCCTGTTATTTTTCTTGATAACTCCGCATTTGATCCATCTCTATTCTCATATGGGAATGGACTGGGGCGCACCCTCCGGAAAGAAATTTAGTTTGGAGTACGCACCGCATAATTTCTCATTTAATGCGATGTTCTGGTTCACTGGAGAAATGCACCCGTTGTTCTTTACACTCCTCTCAATTATCGGCATTGCCAATCTATTCTCAAGGGATAGAAGAATCTGCATATTCCTAATTCTGTGGTTTATCACATATTTTATATTATTCGGATTGTTCTATGCTGGCGGGGTTGATAACGGGGGAATTGGCTTCAGATTTATAAACATCTATTTTTCTCCAGTTATTTTGTTTGGGGGCTATGGGGCATTCTCTCTTGGAAGATCGCTCGAAAGATTATACAAAAACCTAAATCTTCGGGGATATAATTTGTTTGCATATTCAACGATCCTTTTACTCATACTTCTATCATTTACATTTTTCTCGGACTTTCCGTATAAGGAATTTGGAGATATAATTAAATTCATTCTACCGAATTCAATGATTTCCCGGGAATTAACACAAAGTCTAATCTACCCACCGGTGGAGCCATACACACTCGAGATCAATGATATAAATCTGACACTATCAAAGAGTATTGGATTCATAATGGTTCCGAACAGACAGGCACAGTATGCGAGGGAGATGCACGACATCCTCGTGTTGAGAAATATCGACGAGATCGATGGATCGTGTTATGTCTTAACCCATAATCCGAGCATATTCCTAATTCATGGAAAGAACTCCCTACAAACATGGTTCGGTTCCAATAAGAGGGTTATGGATGAAATTTTCAATGAGACCGATTGCGTTTTGTGGCTTGAGGGTGCGTGGTGCCTCTTCGAGCCTCATAAATCCGGGGTATGTAGGAATATGCACAACAGATATGAACTTGAGATTATGGACAGACATGTAATGGAAGATAATCCAGAGCAGGTATTCACTATCTATAAAGTGAGGAGAAAGGAAGGATGAGAAGATTAAAGAGCATCATATCAACACTGATTGGAATATCAATTCTTTTTTACATAATCTTCACTCTAGATGCAGAAAAAATTCTCGACCTAATTCTGAGGATCAGGGTCGGATACTTCATCATTGCGGGAATATTCTATTTTTTTGTTGAATTATCCGCATCGATTCTTTTAAAAATTGCGATATCGAGGGATATTCCATTCATAGAGATTCTGAAGTCTCATCTCCTTGGAATGCTCTACAGCAATGCAACCCCCGGGAGGGTTGGCTATTATTATGTCGCATTTTCTCTTGCAAGAAAATCAAATTCGTCAAGGTCTGAGATAATAGGGATCCTTACCTTGTTTCAGGGACTAAATTTCCTTGTAAAGATATTTCTATGCATGATCTCCGCAATTTATTTCTCAGAATTTATCGTGAGCCAAGAATCTAGGATCTATCTATTCCTAATTTCATCGTTTCCAATCATTATCGTTATAGGGATTCTCATCTCAATATATACGAATATCCTAAACAGAATTATAGCGAGAACTCCCATCCTAAATCTCATTCTTGGGTATGTAGAGAAAATGCAATATGCGTGTAGAGAAATAGAGGGTGGGAGAATCCATAGAATGATACTCTTGCTTTTAATTGGCTGGCTTCTGATGGGTTTTCAATTCTATTTCATTTCGAAATCTCTGAACTTCGATATTAATTATTTAGCGGCACTAATGCTTCAACCCCTATTAACAACAATTACATTCGTTCCGATTTCACCCTCGGGTATTGGTATTGCTGAGGGTGGTTCTTCCCTTCTCTTTAAAATTATTGGCTTAACCCTTGAGAATGGAGTCGCATTTATGCTTCTCGTGAGATTTAATTCAATTCTTGTAGATTCTCTGGGACTTCTCGATTTGAGGAGATTTCCTACTAAATGATCTCCCCCCTCAAATCAAAATATGTTACCTCTCTTATCTTCACATTTACAAATTTCCCCATCAAATCATTTTCAGACCTTATAATTATGGGTTTGTAGGAAAAATTCCTTGCACAGAAACTTCCATCTTTTTTGGATTCGGAAACGAGGGCTTCTCCCCTCCAGCCCATCCATTCTTTGTTTTTTTCTAAACCAATTTTCCTAAATAATCTTGTGAGAATCCTCGACCTATCCTTGGTTATTCTAGAAGGAAAAGTTCTCATTCTCTCCGCTTCAGTTCTAGGACGTGGCCAGAATCTCGAGATATTGACTATGTCGGGCTTTAATTCATTTATCAATTTTAGTGTGTCTCTAAACTCCTCCTCGGTCTCACCCGGAAATCCAGCGATTACATCGGTCGCTATCGTAATCCTTGGAAAATTTTCTCTGAATTCGAGAACAATTTTCCTGAAATCATCAACCGAATATTTACGGTTCATCTTCCTAAGAATTCTGTCATTTCCAGACTGAACTGGAATATGGAGAAATTTATAGATCTTATCACTTCTATACGCATTAATTAATTCATCGAGAATCTCCAAGGCATGATTCGGATTCATCATTCCA
>QMZM01000030.1 GCA_003663175.1 Candidatus Altarchaeales archaeon
TCCAATTCTTGGTCCGTATCTCCCCACACTGCCAACCTTCTTGGTGTGACTGTACATTTTTAATCTAATTTAATCTAATGGTATTTCACACTTAAATACCCTCTAATCTTCTCTCCTCAGCGCGTTTAGGATTCAATATTTCTATGGTGTCAGGCGATGCCTGTCTCTTGGAAACAAAACGACCTCTCTTATCTGTAAATCGAGCAATTGCATCATTACCCTGTCAATACCGAGACCAAACCCACCATGTGGTGGCATTCCATACCTGAATGCATTTATATAGAATTCAAAATTCTCCGGGTTTAGATTCTTCTTCTTTATCCTTTCCACCAATAATTCTGGATCGTGGATTCTCTGGCTTCCGGATGATATCTCAACCCCCTTATATCCGAGGTCAAACGCCCTCGAGTATTTTTCATTATCTGGCATCGTATAGAATGGCTTTATCTCCAGTGGATATTTTGTTATAAAATACAATTCTGAATTAAATTCCTCCATCATTATTCTCCCGAGAATCTTCTCAGCCTCCGTATCTAAGTCGTCTCCCCATTCAATCATTTTTCCATTATCATTCAGAATATCTATAACTCTATCATATGTTATCCTCTTTATTGGCTTTTTTGGAATTTCAATTTCCTTTTTTAGAATTTTCAGTTCATTATGGCATTCTGAGGCGCCATTTATGATCTCAATTATCAAATCCTCGAGGACATTAATCACGTCATTCTCATCTCTTATAAAAGCAATTTCAACATCAATTGCGGTGACTTCATTTAGATGTCTTCTTGTGTCGTGCTCTTCTGCCCTGAAATAGGTCGTTACCTCAAATACCCTGTCAAGACCAGTTGCCATCATCATTTGCTTATATAGTTGTGGACTCTGTGCGAGAAATGCCTCTCTATCGAAGTAGGAGATTGGAAACAATTCGGTCCCACCTTCAGATGCGGATGCAATTATCTTCGGAGAATTTATTTCAATGAATCCATTCCTTATCAGGAAATTTCTGCCAACATTGAGAACCTTGCTCCTTATCTTGAATATCGACGCGATCTCGGGCTTTCTTAGGTCCATGAATCTGTTATTGAGTCTCGTATCGAGGTCCGCCCGAACCTTCTGGGTGACATCTAATGGCAATGGCGATTTTGCTCTGCTGATCATATAGATTTTCCTTGGAATTATCTCAACACCCCTCGGTGCCTTATCATTCCTCACCACTAAGCCATCTATCTTAAGTATCGACTCTTTACTTATCTTGTCGATCTTATTCATAATTTCTTCGTTGGTGGTTCCCTTCTTAGCGGTAATCTGTATAAATCCACCCCTATCTCTAAGAATGATGAATTTTAATCCCCCCAGATCGCGAATCTCATGAACCCAGCCACATAAACTAACCTCCCTGCCATCAAGTTTTGGCGTTATCTCATCTGAATAGTGAGAACGCATATCCATTCTATACTTATTCAAAAGAAATCTCTACATTGCTATTTGTAAGTGATGATATCAATTTCTCTATTTCATCAATACCCATTCTCAATTTCTTTCTATCTCTCTTATTTATTCTTACTCTCTGTATTACAGAACCATCTGGCTTATAGACTGTATTTATTGATATTATCCTCCCCGGAGCAACAAAATCGTATATCATCTCGTTCAAATCATCGGTCCCAATAACCCTGATCTGTTTACCAAATTTCTTTGATAATTGTCTTATATTATCTCCACTCTTCCCAATAATCTTACCAACATTCTCCTTTCTCGTTAAAATTACGATGAAATTCTTTGTATCAATTGCCCTTTCAAATCCAATTTCTCCCTTTCCCAATTTATATAATATCTTTGACAGTTCAACATCCAATTCAGAAATTTTACCACTCTCCAATTTTGATTCACATACGCTACAGAGCACACCCGTCTTTGCACAGATATTGCAGATTGGCAGAGTCATTCTCAATACTATCCCTACCTATAACTTTACCTCTATACAGATATCTACCCAAGGTTACTCAATGTAAACCCCAATTCCCGGATTCTTCAGATACCCGAATTATTTCTTGGATAGGGTTATTTCAATAGCGGATACCTTTACTGGACCTTCTTCTCCCTGGATTTCCTCTGTACCGATTTTTATATCCTTTGCAACCGTGTCTGTTACAAATCTCTGTCTAACTATCTCCGCAACATCCACGGCTCTGGATATTGCTCTACCTCTTGCCTTTATAACAACATCCTTCTCACCGTTGTTAAACTGGGTAACAACAGCCAGGACATAACTCATTATGCCCTTCTTACCCACAAAAATCACATTGTCATTCCCTTTTTCCTTTTCAGCCATATCCATCACCTCATTCACTTATCCTGATTATGCCGACGGGGCACGATGTCTCACATGCCCTGCACAACACGCAATTATCTACATTGCCAGTTACCTTTGCCTTTTCATCAACAAGTTCAAATAATGACACGGGACATGCATTTATACATGCACCACACCCTATACACTTCTCGGTCTCTATTTCGATTTCCACCATTTGTACCACTTATATTAAAGGGGTTTTTGGAATTAATTGAGTATTATACTATGGATTTATATTTAAAAATTAAATCTTATCTCCTTCTTTTTTCATCCCTTATCAATGGGACAAATAAATAATATTTGCTCTCTCCCTTCAATTCTTGGATTATCTTCTCTGCCAAAACCCTCACGGGGTCCGGAATATTTCTAACCCTGTTCTGCATATCCTCAAAATTTTCAAACGGTTTTATAGACCTCTCCTTCAGTATATCATCTCTGTGTCTTTTACCAATTCTTGGCAATATCTCCAATTTATGAAGTCTCGTACTTATTATCCCGGCGGTATTATAAAATTCAACAAATCTCTCTTCGTTATCTCTTATTATCTGCTCCAAAACTATCTTAAGTTCTGATTTTGCTGTTGGGGTCAACCAATCGTATCTTATTCTCCTCTCTATATGATCTACCTTGTCTCTAATTCCCTCTCCAATATATACTCTCTCCCCCGGCTCAAATGTGAAATTCTCCCTCGGAACAATTTCTAATAGAGAAAAATACTTTTCGCCAATTGCCTGGGCAATTGGCTTTCTTTTGTGTGGAGGCACCTCAGACTTGCCCCTTGGAAGAAAATCGAGAATTCTCACATATTCATCTTTTTTCATTTCAATCACCTAGGAGGAGCCTATCTATACTGATCCACTATCTCAAGTATCTTCTTTATATCTTCTTCAGTATACTTGAATCTCTCCTTCGCAAATATTGCGCGAACATCATCGACGGTCTCTGGCAATAAATCAGAAATCTTCACGATCTGGTCCTCGGTCAAATTAAGGTCTAATTCGGACAATTTCTTTATCAGCTCTCTCGAATCCTTAAGACTCAGTTTTGAGTATTTTCTCGCATGCTCTAATGCCCTTTTTTGCTCATAGAGTAATTCATTATTCTCTCTCTTATATTCCCTTTCCTTCTTCTCAAGTATGCTCTTTACCTCCGCTATCGGAACAAATCGCTCCTTTAGAATTTTCATTTTATGAATGAATTGGTCTAAGATGTTCGGGCGTTACAAGCACCTTCTTAATCTTATTGCCATCTCTCACTTCAACGTAATATGCCCTACCTTGGGATCCAATTACCCTTCCCGTTCTCCCATGAAATCTCGGATGGGGAATGTTCTGATACCTTGGGTCAATATCGATAATAACCGTGTCTCTATTATCAAATCTCTGTAGGTATCTTCTTATACTTATCTTTCCCCTATCTCTTGGTCTTACTCTAAAATTCCTCGTTCTCCTTCTCATACCTTTTGAGCCCTTCATTCTACAAAGAGATTGAGATCAAATAAATTAATAATTAGAATAATAGAGTTGAGATATAAAAGATAAGGTTTTTATATGGTATTTCTCAAATTTAATAATAAACGGAAAAATGGTCAACCTAGAGGAAAGGTGCCCCACAGGTATTCACGGATTAGACAAATATCTCAATGGTGGATTTCCAAGAAATAGAAGTATTCTTATCGCCGGCTCTTGTGGAACGGGCAAGACCATTTTTGGTGTTCAGTTCCTCTATAATGGAATTGTCCAATATAACGAGCCCGGAATTCTCGTGAGTCTTGAACAGGACCCAAAGGAATTAAAGCAGGATATGCTGAAATTTGGATTTGACCTCGAGAAGGTTGAAAATGAGGGAAAATTGATAATAATCGACGCTTCGCTATCGAGATTTGGAATTAAGCCTCCCGGGGGTTCGGCATCCATATCCCCACAAATTGCGCAGCCTCCAGGGAGTATGTCCCTTCTACCCGATGAATTCAATATTGAAAGGATTCTTGAGATAGTTGTGAGTAAGTCAAAGCGCATCGAAGCCAAGAGGGTTGTGATTGATAGCCTACCAGCATTAGATTTCATGCTTCGAGAGAAAAATATGGACATAAAACATCTAACAAGACAATTAATTCTCTCAATTAATTACCGACTAAAATTGGAAGGCTTGACGGTATTGCTCATAACGGAGATTCCCGAGGAAAAGGAAGCCCTATCAGCTCATGGTGTCGAGAGCTATGTTACTGATGGCGTAATAGTAATGAAATTGCACGAGAGTCTCGATTCAAGAGTTATGCAGATAAGGAAGATGCGTCAGACTAAACACAGCCTAAGACAATTAAACTTTGAGATAACGGATAGGGGAATAGAGATATATGAACTGCTAGAGGAGAAGAAGAAGGCGATCTTCTAGATTTAAAATGAGACCAAAAGAAAAGAAAATCCTTGATATTTTATTGAATGACCTACAGAGATTGGAGGACATTCACGCGTGCGGAGTTGTTAGGAGGGGTCTTGAGGGAATATTTCCATCTACAGAGGAATTTGCAAGGGAGATCATGCCCATCTGGGATACAATGAAGGCCACAATGGAAAAGCTCTTCGAGATTATAGAACAATATTCAGACGAAGGTCTAGACAAGATATACTTCGAATTAAGAGATTATGATGTAATGTTCTTCATCCTTCCAAGAACCGATACGGCTTTAGTGGCGATCGTTCCCGCATTGGCAAATCGCGGTCTTCTTGAGGTTGAGATGGAAAATGCAAGAAGAAGAATTATCGAGATCATTGAGTCTGGAAATGAATCCTAAATTTTTTTAATTTTTAATTTTTCTTAAAAACGAGAATCCTTCTCGTAAGACTCTTATGAACATATAGCTTATAACTCGAGAGCAATTCAAACTCTTCATTCTCTAAGGAGAATTTATCGGGAATAGATAATACAAGACATTTACCCTTCCTTAAGACATCTGCCGCCGAGTCAAGGAATTTATTATAGAATTCTTCCAAATTATTTTCAGTTACTATTGATGACCTCCCATACGGTGGGTCCGTGACAATGGCATCAACACCGTTTATAAAATTTTTCATTTTGAGCGCATCCCCAACCTCAATATTACCCTTAAGACCATAGAATTTCAAATTCTCTATGCAGCCACTAACAATTTTCTCACTTATATCTAACCCCATAATGTTAATTTTCATCACTCCCGCCTCAATTAATATACTTCCAGTTCCACAGAATGGATCAAGAACTGTGCAATTTTTTCTTACTCTGGCTAAATTGACCATTAATCTTGCAATCTTTGGCTTCATGGCAGTGGGATGGAAGAAAGGTCTCTTCTCCGGACTTCTATCCCCGAAGTCTTTATGAAGAGGTGTATCGATTGCCACAAGGTATTTACCATTATCCTCAAAGCATAGAATTCTTGACCCCGGGGTTATTAAATCAACCTTATAGCCCCTTTTCCAGATTAATCTTCCCAATATTTCCTCCGTTCTCTTTGATTCGGATCTGATGGCAAATGTGCCATCTATCCTTTCAGAGAGTATGGATGCCAATTCATCCATGTTATTGGAGATATAAATTAATTCGCCGGCACTCTTTGTAAGTGCCAATCTATTTAAAAATTCTGTATTGTCCGTATCTACATCAATTATCAATAATCTCTTGTGCATAAATTCCTCTGATATTTTGTATTTTATTTTCTCACCCTCCAAGACTCCAATTACCTCTGCTCTTGGAAGTTCGGGATGCTCGCCAGATAAATGCAAAAGCAATTTCATATTTATTTATTTAGAATTTAGATTGATTAATGAAATGTCGAAATTGGATGTAAAGATCGGTTTAGAAATTCATGTTCCATTAAAAACGGGGCAGAAGTTATTCTGCGATTGCCCCACGGATTACTATGAAATTGATGAGCCGAATCTGAATACTTGTCCGGTATGCACCGGTATGCCTGGAGCAAAGCCATTTCCAATAAATGAAAAAGCCTTAGAATCCGCAATTATGATTGCAAGATTATTGAATTGTAGAATCTACGAAGAAAGAAAATTCATAAAGAGAAAACATTATAACTATCCAGATCTGCCATCTGGTTATCAAAGGACATCAGAACCAATAGGAGTCGATGGAAACTTGGCTGGAGTTGGGATATGGGAGGTCCACCTGGAAGAGGATCCAGGAAGATACGACTTAATGACAGGGAGGGTAGATTTTAACAGGTCTGGAGTTCCATTAGTTGAGATAGTTACTGCTCCAGATATGAAGTCTGCCGAGGATGTCAGAAATTTTCTGAAGGAATTGATGAACCTTCTCTCCTATACAAATAGGATAATTGAGGTTGGTGGTTTGATGAGGGCAGATGTTAACATCTCTATTGGGGATGGTGCGAGGGTTGAGATAAAGAATATAAACTCAATAAAGGGGGCATATAAGGCAATAAGTTACGAGATTATGCGCCAGAAAAATCTGAGAAAGATGGGTAGAAAGATAAAGAGAGAGACTCGCGGCTTTAATGAGAAGTCAATGATAACAATTCCCCTCAGAACAAAGGAGACTGAAGAGGATTATCGCTACATCCCCGACCCGGATATCCCCCCATTAATACTCAAGAGGGAATTCATTACTAAGATAAAATTGCCAGAAACACCACAGAATAGGAGAATTAGACTTATTAAGGAATATGGAATTTCAGAAAAATACGCCAAAATCTTAGTGAAGAGGAAGGAGATTGCGGACCTATTTGAGGATGTTGCAAAAAAAGTGGATCCAAATCTCTCTGCGCAATGGATATGTAGAGAAGTTCTAAAGCAGTTGAATTACAGAGGAATTAAGCTAAGGGATTCGAGATTAGATTCTGGAATTATGATAGAATTGTTAGGGTTGATTGATGAAAAAAGGATAACAGAAAATACGGGGAAGAAACTGCTTGAGAGAATAATCGACACTGGAGAATCTCCAGTTAAGATCGTCGAGAAGGAAAACCTCGGAATTGTTAGTAATAGAGACGAATTATCTGATATAGTAGAATTTGTTATCTCAAATAATAAGAATGCCGTTAATGACTACATATCTGGAAAGAGTGAAGCATTGAATTTCCTTATGGGTCGGGTTATGAAGGAAATGAGGGGGAGGGCAGACCCAAAGATCGTTGTAGAATTATTGAAGGAGTATTTAAAGGATTACGCCTAAATATAACATGATGAAAATGCCAATAAAGATTGGGGATAAGGTAAAGGTTGAGTATGTTGGAACATTGGATGATGGAACGGTTTTTGATAGCACAGAAAGACACGGCGAACCATTAGAATTTGAGGTCGGCGCTGGACAGGTTTTAAAGGGATTTGAGGATGCGATTATTGGAATGGAAAAGGGGGAGGAAAAGGAGATAAGATTGGAGCCAAAAGATGCATATGGTGAACATAAAGATGAATTAGTCCAAGTAATTGCAAAGGAGCAGATTCCATCTATTGAATGCCCCGAGATTGGAATGATGCTAATAGTTGACTTACCGAGCGGACTGCAACTCCCCGCAATGATAACGGATGTTGCCGAGGATACCATAACGATAGACTTTAATCATCCACTCGCGGGAAAGGCTCTAAACTTCAGGATAAAGATACTCGATGTCTCTTCATAACATTCCTTTTTCTTTTTATTTTTCTAATATTTTTCTAAATTATTTATTCATAAAAAATGGATATCGATAGGGAAATTCTTGATATACTCAAGGATGATGCAAGGATTTCTGTATCTGAGATGGCGGATATGTTGAATATAAGCACGGATGAGGTTGAGAAGAGAATAAATTCATTGAAGGGGAGGGGGATTATAAGGAAATTCAAGACATGTATTGACTGGAGAAGATTTGGGGTTAAGAAGGCGAAGGCGATAATCAGAGTGAAGGTTGTGCCTCAAGAAAGGGCTGGATTCTCAAAAATAGCAAAGGAAATCTCGAGGGATCCCAGGGTTGAGGATGTATTTGTTGCAACTGGAGAATACGACTTAATTCTGTTTGTTGAGGGTGAAGATATCGATGAGATAAGTCAATTTGTGACAGAGAAATTGGCACCAAAGAAGGATATCGTTGGAACATACACGCATATAATTCTTGCAGAATATAAGAGGGATGGCGTGATGCTCTTCGATGAAAAGGAAAGGAGACTGAAATTGAGCCTTTAAGCAGAAAAATGATCTCAAAACGTGTTTCTGAAATTCCATTCTCGGGAATTAGAAGGTTTTTTGAATTAGTGCAGAAGAGTAAAGACATAATAAGTCTCGGTGTCGGTGAGCCAGACTTCCCAACACCAGAGCCAATAAAGGACTCCGGTATAAGGGCAATTGAAAATGACTATACATCATATACATCAAATTATGGACTTCTAGAATTAAGAATAGAGATTGCAAAGAAATTAAAGAAGAAGAATAATATTGACAGAAATCCAGAGAATGAGATTCTGATTACCGTTGGAGTTAGTGAGGCACTGGATCTGGCGGTTAGAGCGATCACAGACCCCGGGGATGAGATACTCGTTCTCGAGCCTTGTTATGTCTCATATAAACCAAGCGTCTGGTTTTCGTATGGTAATCCAATAGAGGTTCCATCTACAGAGGAAAATGAATTTATTCCACAAATGGAGGATATAGAAAAGAGAACAACGAAAAGGACAAAGGCAATAATTCTATGCTCACCGAATAATCCAACCGGAACTGTTCTAAGAAAAAGAAATTTGGAGGAGATTGCAGATATTGCAATTGAGAATGATCTAATAGTTATTTCAGATGAAATATATGAGGATTTAATCTACGATAATGAGAAGCACTATTCAATTGGTTCATTGAATGGCATGGAGGACAGAACGATAACACTGAATGGCTTCTCCAAGGTATATTCTATGACCGGTTGGAGATTGGGATATGCGACTGCGAATTCTGAGATAATTGAGGCTATGATGAAGGTTCATCAATACACCATGTTATGTGCACCATCTATAGCCCAGTACGCGGCATTAGATGCATTCAAACATGAAAAATATATAAATGAAATGGTAAGACAATATGACAAAAGAAGACGATTGCTCGTCAAGGGATTGAATTCAATTGATGGAATTTCGTGTGTGATGCCAAAGGGAGCATTTTATGCGTTTCCAAACATTAAAGAGAGTGGTCTAAACTCGGAGGAATTCGCAGAGAGATTATTAAGGGATGGTAAGGTCGCGGTAGTTCCTGGAAATACATTCGGGGAATGTGGCGAGGGATATATCAGATGCTCATACTCTGTTTCTCGGGATGACATATCCGAGGCATTGAGAAGGATTGAGGAATTTATGAGAAAAATTAAATAAGAATGACAAACAAATTCAATTTAAAGGAAATTGAAGAGAAATGGAAAAAGAGGTGGGAAGAGGAAAAGATATTTAATGCGATCTCGGATAAAAAAAGGAGGAAATTCTACCTTACCGTCGCCTATCCATACCCCTCGGGTTCAATGCATGTTGGGCATGGAAGAACCTACACGGTTCCAGACATAATCGCACGCTATAAGAGAATGCAGGGGTATAATGTCCTGTTTCCGATGGCGTGGCATGTCACCGGAAGCCCAGTCCTAGGTATTGCGGAGAGGATAAGGAAGAGAGACCCAAAGACATTGATGATTTACGGTAAACTCTATAAGGTTCCGGAGGAGAAACTGAAAGAATTTGAAGACCCGAGGAAGATAGTTGAACATTTCTCAGATGAGTATAAGAGAGATATGAAAAATCTCGGGCTTTCGATTGATTGGACGAGAGAATTCCTGACGATAACCCCCCAATATCAGAGATTTATAGAGTGGCAATACAGGACCCTCTATAGTAAGGGATTGGTAAGGAAGGGTAAGCATCCTGTTAGATACTGCCCATCTTGTGATAATCCCGTTGGCGACCACGACCTATTAGAAGGGGAGGATTCTGTAATAAACGAATTCACGATAATCAAATTTAAATTTAATAATTCAATTCTGCCGGCGGCAACACTAAGACCTGAGACATTATTTGGAGTAACGAATATTTGGTTAAATCCAAAAGTCAGGTATGTGAGGGCGAGAGTGGATGGGGAGATTTGGATTCTAAGCAGGGAATCTGTAGAGAAATTGAGGTATTTGGATAGGGATGTCGAGGTCTTAGCAGAGATCGATGCAGGTGAAATTATAGGCAAATTCTGTAGGGATCCAATCAATGATAGAGAGATTCCAATATTGCCTGCAGAATTTGTTGATCCGGATTATGCAACCGGTGTTGTTATGAGTGTCCCTGCCCACGCTCCCTACGATTATGTGGCATTAAGAGACATCGGAAGCGATATAAAACCAATTGTGATTATAGAATCCAACGATAATGAGAAAATTCCGGCAAAGGATATCGTCGAGAGAATGAACATAAAGAATCAGAGGGATAGTAAGTTAGAAGAAGCAACAGAAATTCTGTACAGAGAAGAGTATGCAAAGGGACGTATGAAAAAATCCATCGAGAGGTATGGGAATATGTCGGTAAGGGAATGTAGAGAAAGACTATCTCGTGATTTAATTAAATCAAACCATGGAGACCTATTCTATGAGTTTTCTAAGAGACCAGTTGTTTGTAGATGCGGAACGAGATGCTTTGTAAAAATTCTCAAGGATCAATGGTTTTTGAGATATAGTGATGAGAAATGGAAGGAAAAGGCACATGAATGTTTGAGTGAAATGAATATAATTCCGGAAGAGATAAGACAGAACTTTCAGTATTTTATCGACTGGCTTAAGGATTGGGCATGCACAAGGAGAGTAGGTTTGGGAACTGTATTGCCGTGGGACAGGAAATGGATCGTAGAACCATTGAGCGATTCAACGATTTATATGTCATACTATACAATTTCACATCACCTGAGAAAAATTAATTCGGAACTCCTAAGTGATGAATTCTTTGATTATGTATTTCTTGGAAATGGAGATGCAGATAAAATATCTAAGAATCTTGGAATTTCAAGAGAAAAATTAAATGAAATTAGAAATGAATTTGCATACTGGTATCCGGCGGAGTGGCGCTTATCTGCAAAGGATTTGGTTGGAAATCACCTGACATTTCATATATTCCATCACACTGCGATATTCCCAAAGAAATATTGGCCGAGGGGGATAGTTGTGTTTGGAATGGGTCTTCTTGATGGGCAGAAGATGTCCTCTTCAAAGGGGAATATAATCCTACTCTCTGATGCAATTGAAAAATACGGTGGCGACA
>QMZM01000031.1 GCA_003663175.1 Candidatus Altarchaeales archaeon
GGATATATTTATATTATCAGCATTTTTAATATTTCTAGTAGTAGTGTCTGGCTGTATTTCTCGGAATGAACCCGAATATAAAGTTAAAGATAATTTGGAGGTGAGGAATTTGAAGGCGGTGATTATATTGATACCAGAAAACTTTAGGGATGAGGAATTCAGAATTCCGAGGGAAAAATTGGAGAGGGCGGGCGTCTCTGTGACGATTGCTGGTTTGAAGATGGATGAAGCAAGGGGTATGCTGGGAATGACCGTGATGCCGGACACAACAATTGACAACATCTCAGTTGATGATTATGATGCAATTATTCTTCCGGGGGGTAGTGGCTCTCCAGAGTATCTATGGAACAATGAAGATGTCCACAAGATATTGAGAGAAGCAAATGAAAAGAACAAGGTTATTGGAGCGATTTGCCTCTCTGGTGCTGTATTGGCAAATTCCGGGATTCTCAAGGGAAAAGAAGCCACCGTCTTTCCAACCGAGGAGGCGATAAAGGCACTTGAGGATGGAGGCGCAATCTATAAGAAGGAATCGGTCGTTGTTGATGGGAATATTGTAACGGCAGACGGTCCACAATCTGCAGATAGATTTGCAGATGAAATTCTGAGATTATTGGAAAGTAAATGAGCATAGACTTAATTGAAATCTACAACAGACTCCTGAATAGATTTGGAAAACAGAACTGGTGGCCTGCCGAAACAGAATTCGAGATTATTATAGGGGCCATACTAACCCAGGCATCAAACTGGAGAAATGTTGAGAGGGCAATAATCAATCTAAGGGAAAATGATCTCCTTTCCCCCAAGGCAATTCTTGGTGTGGATGAAAATAAACTCAAGGAATTAATAAGACCTGCGGGCTACTATAATGAAAAGGCAAAAAAGATAAAGGCATTTGTAAGATTTCTACACGAGAATTATGATGGAAACCTAGATAAATTTTTGGGGCTTGATGCTGAGAAACTTAGGGAGGAGTTGTTATCTATCTATGGAATTGGTCCGGAGACGGCAGATTCGATAATATTATATGCTTCAAATAAACCAAGTTTCGTCATTGATGCATACACAAAGAGGATAATGAGTAGATTGGGTCTTGCAAACGAAGATACCTCCTATCACGACCTGAAGAAATTCTTTGAATTGAGACTCCCCAAGGATTTAGAAATTTATAAGGAATTTCACGCACTTCTTGTAGAATTGGGAAAAACGCATTGTAAGGTAAGACCGAAATGTGATGAATGTCCATTAAATGATATCTGTGAAAGCCAAAATGAGAGAGATATTTGATAAGGAAATCATGGAGAGGGATGCGCTAAACAGAATAAAATGGGATCCGAATCTTAATCCGGAGGAATTTTACATCTGTTATCGAGATGGAGATGAAATAAAGGAGGTAAATTTTAGCGAGATAGGGATTGAGGGCGACTTCATTAGAATTGGCTCGAAACAAATACCAATGCACCGAATAAGACTAATTAAATGGAAAAATGAGGTGGTCTGGAACAGAAGAAGGCATCCACTGTAAATCCATTCATCAAAATTTATCCCTAATTCTGTCGAATATGCTCCCCCTATTTTCCTTTTCCCTCTCTATCCTCGCAAGTTCCTCAAATAGCTCCCTTTCCCTCCTTGTTAATCTCTTTGGTGTAACGACCTTCACTCTTACATATTCATCACCCCTGCCTCTACGTCCTAATCTTGGCATTCCCTCCCCCTTTAGTCTGAATACCGTTCCAGAGTCTGTTCCAGCAGGAATTCTTATTCTTGCCTTTGACATGAGTGTCGGCACCTCGATCTCGGTGCCGAGAGCTGCCTGGGAGAATGTGATTGGAATCTCGGTAAATATGTCATCACCTCTTCTCTCAAATACCTCATGCGGTTTTACATGAACAACGACGTATAAATCCCCAGGGGGGCCGCCCCTAATACCGGATTCTCCCTCTCCCCTTATCCTGAGAGTATGGCCATCATCAACCCCCGCTGGAACTCTAACTCTAATTCTCCTGGTCCTTTTTATACTGCCGGACCCATTACATCTGGGACATAATGCAGTTATTATCTTTCCAGAACCTCCGCATCTACTACATGTTGTTACACTAACAAAATGTCCAAATATCGTTTTCTTTTCACTCCTTTTTTGCCCAGTTCCATTACAGTCTGGACATGTCCTCACATCATTACTTGATCTCGCACCACTACCATTACATAAGTCACAGGTTTCTGTTCTAAATACGGAAATTTCTTTCTCTACACCGGTTGCCGCATCCTCAAGTGAAATCTCAACATCGCATCTCAAATCATCACCTCTCCTGGGTCCGGGTCTTCTTCCACGAGAACCAAAAAATATCTCGAAGATATCCCTGCCAAAAAAATCCCTCTCAAACAAATCTGCAATATCATGGAAATGTGTAAAATCTGACCAATCAAACCCCTCTTTACCGAAGAATTCCCTGGTCGATGAATGTCCAAATCTGTCATAATTTGCCCTCTTTTCTGGGTCGATTAGAACTTCATATGCCTCGGAGATCTCCTTAAATTTCTCCTCCGCATCGGGGTCCTTACAAACATCTGGATGATACTTCTTTGCCAATCTTCTATATGCTCTCTTTATCTCCTCTGGAGTTGCATCTCTATCTACACCTAGAATCTCGTAATAGTCGCGTTTTGCCATTTTAGAATTTTAGAGAAAATGCACCCTAATGCGCATTTTTTGAAAAATATTACCCAAAAGACATTAAAATCATATATGATTTTATGGCTTTAAAATTACCATTAGACCTACCATAGGAAAATTAATAAATATTTAAATTGAAATTTTATTAGAAAATTATAGAAAATTATGGGGAATATGGGTATTTTTCCATTCGAGAAGATAAGAAAGGGGCAGAAGGAATTTCTCGAGGATGTGGAATCCTCAATCAAAAATGGAAGACATCTTCTTGCACACGCACCCACGGGAATAGGCAAAACGGCAGCGGTCATATCTCCGGCATTGGAATTTGCACTGGAAAATTCGAAGACGGTTTTCTTTTTAACGCCGAAACATACCCAGCATATCATCGTTATTGACACATTAAGGAGAATAAGAAGGAAATTTGGGGTCGAATTTATAGCGGTAGATATAGTTGGAAAGCAATGGACATGCCCTCATAACATTAGAGACCTGGATAGTAGAGAGTTCAATGAGTTTTGTCGGGCGTTGAAGAGGGATGAGAGATGTGAATACTACAGAAATTCACACAAGAGAAATTCAAGAATATTGAGAGAAATCACGGAAAGGATTAAGGAGGATATAATGCACTCTGAGGAGATAAAAAGGATATGCTCCAAGAATAAACTATGTCCATATGAGGTTTCTGTAAAAGTCGGAAGAAAGGCGACAATTATTGTATGTGATTACTTCCATCTATTCTCCCCAAAGGTCAGGGATGCATTCTTCGTTAAATTGAACAAGGACCTTGAAAATTCTATTCTAATTATTGATGAGGCACATAATCTCCCAGACAGGGTGAGAAGATTACTGAGTTATACTCTCTCGGAAATTTCATTAGAGAGGGCAATCAGAGAGGCGAATCTTCTCGGTTACGAGCATCTATCCGATGACTTCAGAGCAATTATAAAAATCCTGAAGAAATTTGGAAGGGGGATGAGAGATGGAGACGAGAGAAGAATTCGGAGGGATGAATTTATTACATCTCTTGTCAGAGATATAGAGATTGATTATTATGAATTCTGCGAGATAGTTAATGACCTTGGAGAAGAGGTTCTGTCGATACCAAACAGACATAGATCCTATGCAAAATCCATCTATAAATTCCTTAAGAATTGGGCTAAGGAGGATATTGGTTATGCGAGGATACTTGGCAGAAAGAGAAAATTCAGACTTGAACTCATCTGCCTAGACCCATCGATCTCGAGCAGGGATGTGTTTAATTTATGCTATGCGTCGGTATTGATGAGTGGCACCCTCGTTCCATTAAGAATGTATTCGAATCTATTAGATCTGGAGGAGGGTAGAGTAATTCTAAAGGAATACAAGTCTCCATTTCCAAGGGAAAACAGATTAAATCTAATTGTCTCCGGAGTAACAACGAGATTCAGCAAGAGGGATGAATTCATGTATAGGAAATATGCAACCATGATTTCAAAAATTCTGAGCAAGATCCCCGGGAATGTTGCGGTATTTTTCCCATCATATGAATTCATGAATAGTGTGATGAATTTCATCTCTATTTCAAGGAAGGAAATCTTGGTTGAGAAAAAGAATATGAAAAAGGAAGACAGGGTTGAATTGTATAAAAGATTGGTTGCGATGGCAAATAAGAGGGGATGTGTCCTATTTGGGGTCCAAGCTGGCTCTCTCTCGGAGGGTATAGACTATGCAAACAATCTATTGAATGGCGTTATAGTTGTCGGACTACCCTTAGAGATCCCAAGCCTAGAGGTAAAGAGCCTTATCGAATACTATGACTTCAAATTTGAGAGGGGTTGGGATTATGGCTATATCTACCCGGCAATGAATCGAGCGTTACAGGCGGCGGGTAGATGTATAAGGTCGGAAACAGATAAGGGAGTAATTGTTTTAATGGATGAACGCTTCAGGTGGAAAAATTATAGGAAGTGCTTCCCGTTAGATTTTGAATTTATAGTCACTGAAGCCCCAGAGAGATACATAGAGAAATTCTTTGGGGATTCAACCATGTAAATTTTTGCAGTTGTAGTTGTGCAGCATAGATGCTTTATCCAATATCGCAATAATATCTGAAAATATCGAACTGCATGTCTCTATCTTTCCAGCACCATGACCAATTATCGTTATTTTATTCGCTACATCTGTGTGAAGCATTATCGCATTCAAGACCCCGGATATATTCAATGGATGATTAATTGGAATTAATCTTGGCGACACCTCCAATTCATTTACATCTCCAATCAATTTTATCGTATAGCCGTGCTTTTTTGCAATTTCTAATGTGTCAACACCTATTTCTTGAATTCCGGTGATTTCAATTTCATTAATTGATATGTCCCTATTCATCAATGAATTCGCGAGTATTGTGATCTTCGCCCCGGTATCAATTCCATAGATATCATATTCTGGATTCTTCTCGGCAATTCCAAGTTCTATTGCGTCATTTAGTGCTACCTCTAAATCCACCAATTCCTCAAACATCCTTGTAAGGATGTAATTGCTCGTCCCATTTAGAATTCCATATATGGAATTTATCCTATTGATTTGAAGACAATTTCTGTATAGATTTATTATTGGTATTGCCCCACCGACCGTGGCTTCGTATCTGAGTTGAACATTATTCTCATCTGCTATCCTACTTAATTCGGAAAACTTCAGTGCCAATGGTGCCTTATTGGATGTTACAACATGAATTCCCCTCTCAAGAGATTCGGTTATGTGCCTTAATCCCGGTTCTCCGGTCTTCATATCCCCCGGGGTTAGTTCAAGGACTATGTCGATGTCAAGATTCCTTATCAGATATCTCGCCTTCCTTGATGTCCACTTGGGATGTTCCTCCAACCTTCCATTCTCCGCCAATTTAAGTATCTCACTCAAATTAATTCCGTTCTCGTCAATTATACTCCCATTGATCTCTGCTATGCCAACCACCCTTATGTCTGCATCAAAATTTCTCCTTATAAATTCCCTCTTTCCAACTAATGTCTCTGCAACCCCCCTTCCAATCGTTCCGAATCCGATTATTAAGAGATTTACAATTTTCAATTTCTATTCCAATGACCTCACAAGAAGAAAGTCCTTTTCATCGCATATTCTCTTAACTAAGAAGATCAATTTATCAATATTTTTTGAGTCAACATCAACATTCATCATCACCGATGATTTTTGCTCTGGAGATGGCATTATCACATCCAAATCCGAGACAAGACCTATCTCGTTAATCCTATCTATTGTGTCTCTTATATCTTTATCGATAACATGTCCGACGAGAATAAATGTCAATGTCTTCTTTGTATAGTATCTCTTTCCATCAACCCTTATCTCAGAAACCCTGATTCGCTGTTCCCTTAATGAATTCCTGATCAAATCTAATGAATATTTATCCATTATATTGAATGAAATCTGCACAGAAACGAGTTCTTTCTTATTCCTTGAATGGAGAACGCTGATTATGTTCCCGCCGTGCTTAGAGATCGGCTCCAATGCCCTTATCAAACTTCCAGGCACATCCTTAAGTTCGAGGATTATATCTACCTTCATTCTAAGTCTAATTCCCCCTCTTCCTCATCAAGATTTATATGCGACACTATAATGCCCGCTTCCTTTAAAATCTTTAAACCCTCTTTATCCGTATACTCTCCCGAGGTGACAACCCTCTTGATTCCCGCATTGACTATCAATCTCGCACATATCTTACATGGAAATGCGTTCACATACAGTGTGCATCCCTTGCTCAACCTGCCTGCCTGAATTAATGCATTCTGCTCCGCATGAACCGCTGGACAGATCTCGTGCCCCGTTCCGGAGGGTATGTCATTCTTATCCTTTATACAACCAATTTCATCACAGTGTGGTGCCCCCCTAACGACACCATTATAGCCCGTTGCAACTATCTCATGGTCCTCGTTCACAATTACCGCTCCAATTTTATGTCTAATACATGTGGACCTCTCGGCAACATCCCTCGCTATCTTCGAAAAATAATAATCCCATGATGGTCTTGACATTTTTATATTTATTAAGAATTTATTCAAAATTAACTAAAAGATAATAGGATAAAGATATATAAGGTATAAAAAGGTTACAAAGAAAAATGGAAAAAAGAATTGGCACGATGAAGGATTTGAAGGAAGGAAAGTATGTTATTATAGATAATGAGCCGTGCAGGGTTGTGAAGGTTGTTCATTCAAAGCCCGGGAAGCATGGTGGTGCAAAGGCAAGGATTGATGCCATAGGCCTGTTTGATGGTCAGAAGAGAACACTTCTCGGCCCAGTGAGTCAGAATGTTGAGATTCCGATAATAAGCAAGAAAACCGCTCAGGTTTTGAATATAATCCAAGATAGGGCAAATCTGATGGATTTGGAAACATATGAAACATTTGAACTTGAGATTCCAGAGGAATTAAAGGGAAAATTGGTAGATGGTAAGGAGGTTCTATATATGGAGTGTATGGGTAAGAGAAAGATATTACAGATTCAATGAAATGAAAAGAATAATATTATTAATTGCATTGATTGGGATCATTGGAATTTCGTACGCAAAGGAATACCACCCATTAGAATTGGAGTGGAAATATCCGATAAGGGCAGATGATGTCGCAGTTCTTGATATTGACAAAGACGGCTTCAAGGAGGTATATGTATCTTCTTATTCTAAAAGGGATTCATGCATCTATATTCTTGATGAAATTGGTAATCTGGAGAGGAGGAATTGTATTCCAAGGTATTCAAATCCACTATACCCTCATGCAGAGGAGGAAATAACATTGATCTATGTTGATGACCTTGAGAACGATGGAATCTTAGATGTTATTGCCGCATCGAAGATTATAGGAACCGCTGTAAATGTGAATAAGATATATGGGATAAGGAGAGAGTATGAGCCGGGGATTGGATACAGATACAGAAGAAAATGGGATTTTACCCCAGGGAGCACTGTAACGAGCATATACTCTGAGGATGTGGATAATGATGGAACTAAGGAGATAATAGCCAGCTCTATTGATTTTAATGTCTATGTCCTCAATAAGTGGGGTGGCTTAGAAAAGAAATACTCGCTCAAGAGTGGTGTATGGGATGTCCATTCTGCAAGATTCTTTAATATATCAAATCCCGTTATTGTTGCCGGTTCATTGGATGGTGTTTCACTTATTGAATATAATGATACCAAGTGGACATATCCGACAAATTCCAGGGTCTTTGATGTGTTTGCCTCAGACCTGGGATTCGTTGGTGAAATCTTGGCATTGACGGATTCTGATTATGTTTATCTTATAAATTCTAAGGGCATGAGAAGATGGAATAAAAGGATTTCAAATCTCGTGGATTCCTTGACCGGAGACCTCAATAATGACGGCACAATTGAAATAATAATTGCAACAAATAATAAGCTATTATTTCTCAATGATGAGGGCGATATTGAGTTGGAATATGGAATTGATGATAAAATAATTAAGATTAGAATATATGATGGAAAACTCTATGTCTGCTGTGAGAATGGTCTCTATGTGTTCAAATCAAATACGGACTACTTCATAAATAAGAATGCTGAGAGACTGTATGAGATAGCATATCAATACTATATTCAGGGAATTTACGATAATGCAAGGAGATATGCCGAAATTGCGAAGAAATTCTTTTCCGAGATTGGAAATGAAGACGGGATTAAGAGGTGTGAATTTATAATTTCATCATCAACGACTGTAACAACTATAGCCAATAGAGAGGATATTGCCGATAGCTACCTTGAAAAGGCCAAGGAATATTTCTCCAATGATAATTATAAGGATGCCGAATTCTATGCGAATATGGCTCTTGACATTTATGTTGAAGTGGGCTCGGAGAAGGCGATTGAATGTCATAAATTCCTTATTAAAGTCAGGGAGAAGATAAGGGAGGAAAACAGAAAGGTTGCAAACCAATACTATGAGATGGCTGTCGAATTTTTAAATGCGAACGAATTTGAGAATGCGACGATCTATGTTAAGAGGGCAAAGGATATCTACTCGAATATAAATGACACCTTCGGCATTCAAGAATGTAATTCATTAATGTCAGAGATCATAAGGAAAAGCAGTCTATCACAGGCAGATGAATTTTATTCGATGGCGGAAGAATACTACGATTTGGGGATGTATGAGAATGCAAGCACATATGCTGAGATTGCGAGAGAAATATATGATAAGGTAAATTACTCAAGTGCTGTTAAGAAGTGTGAATTCATAATAGATATGTCAAATAAACATATAAGTGCTGCCCAATACCTAAGAATTGCAAACGAATTCTTCGAAAGAGGAGAATATGAAAACGCGACAGAATATGCAAAGAAGGCAAAGGACATATACTCGGAGCTAAAGGACTTTGATAAGGTTGCAGAATGCGATTCATTGATATCGAGTATCGAGAGTAGGAAGATCGGCTCATTGATATTGAATGCTGCGATTGTATTCTTCATAGTTTCTGTAGCCGTGGTCCTGTTTATTGTATTCTGGAAGGGTGGTAAGTATAAGAAGCCGAAGAAAGCGGAGAAGAGTGGAATGGAGGTAGAAAACACTAAATTGAAATCTCAAGATAATGCAGAATTAAAATAAATATGACTCCCGGGATGCCAAAGATTGCAGAAATGATAATCTTTGGTATCGTTACCTCGATCTCAACCCCGAATCCGTGAATCAATATAATGAGGAGAATTATTCCAGAAATTGAATTTATTGCATATCTCTTTGACATGCTCCAGAGTTTTGCAATTATCGCAATTACTGTAAAGAATAGCGCTAAATATAATAATGGATAAAACATTCTTATAAATGGAAACCATTCGCTCAATGGATAAAGCAAATCCGATGATAGGAATTTCAGAATCGAGTTATCGAGTGACGGAAAGAGTAAACCTATAATCGCCAAGATTTTTTTAAAGAATAGATACATAATTTCCATGAATCTATCAATCATAGGTTTTAGAATGTCCCTTGCGCTCGCTTGAATTGAGAGTGATGTCAATATGTATGGGATTAATAATCTACTTATTTTCATTTTTTATCTTATTTTCATTTTTTTATTCACTATATATGGTGTTCCTTACAACACTTCCCGCCTCGACATAGGCATTTGGGTATATTGCCCTGCCCGGCATTATCGAGACATTTATTCCCGTTTTGACATTGTCCCCCATCAAACAGCCGAATTTCTTTCTTCCAGAGCTCGTCAGCTTGTTTCTTATCTCTATTCTAACATCCTGTCCATCTATTCTCAAGTTTGCGATCTTTGTTCCGGCACCAAAATTGCAATTCTCACCAATTATTGAATCCCCAACATAAGAGAGATGGCATATATTTGTTTTGGACATTATTATCGAATTCTTTATCTCAACACAATTTCCAATTCTAACATCGTTCTGAATCATCGAATATGGTCTGATGTAGCAATTTGGTCCTATAGAGCAATTTTCCCCGATATAGCAGGGACCCTCTATATATGAGCCAGCCCTAATAACTGTTCCCTTTCCTATATGAACCCCTCCCTTTATTGTTGCATTCTCCTCTATCTCTATATCTCCATGAGCCCTTAAATCCAATTCCTTCAGCATAATTTCATTTGCATCCAACAAATCCCATGGTCTCCCCACATCGATCCACCTCCCATCGCATAGAAATCCGTGAACCCTTTGCCTCTTAATTAGAATCCTAATTGCATCTGTTATCTCATATTCCATTCTCTTAGACCTTTCGATCTCATCTATTGCATCAAAGATTTTTTTATTAAAGACATAAACCCCCGCATTTGCCAGATTTCCAATACTCTCGCCTGGCTTTTCTACTATATCCTTGACATGATTCCCATCCAACTTTACAATTCCAAATTCGCTGGGATTGTTGACCCTGACGAGAGAAATGCTCAAATCTGCATCAAATTCCCCGTGCTTTTTCAGGAGATTATCTATAAATTCATCAGAAATTATAAGGTCGCCATTTATGACAATGAATTCGTCATCGACCCTGTCCTTAACCATAGAGACAGCATGTGCTGTTCCAAGTTGTTCCATCTGCTCTATATATTCTATTCTCAAATTATTGAATTTCTTGCCGAAATGCTCGATAATTTTTTCCTTTCTATAACCGATAACAATATAGACATTTTTAAGTCCAATTTTTGATAACGATTCCAGGTCCCACTCAAGTATTGGCCTTCCAGCAACTGGGAGCATTGGCTTTGGTCTTGTCACAGTTAACGGTCTTAACCTCGTTCCCTCACCAGCTGCCAATATAACGGCATCCATCCTAAGATAATTTCTCAGCAACTACATAATTTTCCTCCCATCTCGGGACTATTTTCTTGAATTTCTCTCTGAATTTCTTCCTTTTTGCCTTTTCATCCCCTCTCGTAATATTTCTTAGGTCCAAGACATAGTGCATTTCGCTACCCTCCGGGATTCTCTCGAGCATTCTTGAGAATTCTTCTATAAGCCCAATTCCATTCCTCTCAATTCTCTCCTTATTTATTTTTTTATTCATTTAATTCTACCGTATTCTTGAAATTCTAGTCCTTGATTACTTCACTGTAAACTGCCTTTAATATGTCAGAATTCGATATTATTCCTATTAGTTCGCCATTCTCCACAACTGCGAATCTTCTTACATCCGTCTTAGCCATAAGCATTGCTACATTCTCCATCTCCATATCCGGGGAAATCA
>QMZM01000032.1 GCA_003663175.1 Candidatus Altarchaeales archaeon
ACCACCACAACATCCACATCAACCACCTCATCATCAACATCAACCTCATCATCCACATCGACCACCACCTCATCATCAACATCCACCACCACAACATCCACATCAACATCAACCACATCAACATCATCCACATTAACTACAACAATTCGTTCTGATGGGAGAGGTTGTTGTGGAGAGGGTTATCCGCCAAATATTGCAAAGATAAAAAAGACATGCTTCAATGGAATAAGGGATTGTCATCATGGAAGTTGTGAAGAGGGAATTGATTGTGGGGGACCTTGTTTGCCGTGTCCTTCTTGTGAAGATGGAATTCAAAATCAGGGAGAAGAGGGGATTGACTGTGGGGGACCCTGTAAGCCGTGTGTAACTACTAGCACTACTTCAACCACAACTACATCGACGATCTCTGCTACAACATCTTCAATCTCAACAACTACAACATCCACAACTTCAACCACCACAACAACGATAGAAATCCCGACCTGTTCAGACGGTATAAGGAATCAGGGGGAAGAGGGGATTGACTGTGGGGGACCCTGTAAGCCGTGTAAGAAGGAATATCCCGGTATAACAGATAATGCCATAAAGTACGAATTTGGAGGAGCATTGCTCTTTGCATTTTTTTTATTAGCTATGATAGCATTTATCACATATTACAGACATTTAAAACACAAGAGAGAGTATGTGATAGAAGAATTTAGATACGAAAAGATAATTGATAAGATACTCGAGGAGAGAGGATTTACGAGTTAACATGGACATTCTTGTTAACTCTACTTATCTTATCCATATTTTTACCCCTTCTTAACACGGGACTTCCTATCAATGGATGTTCAATCTCAACTATACCCTTCTTCTCGAGAATTTCACACCATCTACTTATCAGACTTGCATCAACATGTAGTATCTTTGCAGCATCCTTTGCCTTTACCTCCCCCCTCTCATCTATAAGGTCTATCAAGTGATTTATGACATCCTTTACATCATTTTTATCTCCTCCTCTTCCATGTCCTCCTTCTCCCTTTTCATGAATTTTTTCTTCATGAGTTTTGTCCTTCTTTTCGGATTTTGATTCTTTCTTAGTTTCTAATCTTTTTGGTTCAATATCAATTACCTTCTCTTCACCATCAATTTTCTTTCTTCTCTCATGTTCAGCCTTCAATTTCATTAGGTCTAATTCAACCTTGCTTAATTCTCTCTTTGCCATCTCTTCATATTTCTTTGCAAGTTCTAAATCGCTTTCCATCAATCCCTCCATTTCTTTGACCTCTACAAGTTTTCTGCCCAAGACATCTAATCTCTCTTTCATCTCCCTTTTCTCCTCTTCTGGGCCTTTCTCTAAGGCATCTCTTATCTCGTCTTGTAGTCTTTTCCTTTCCTCTTCCAATATCCTAAGTTCCTTTCTCCAGTTTTCAAGTATATCATCGAGTTCAGAAATCCGTCTTGGCAATTCCCTTAGTGTGCCTTCTTTTATTCTTTCTATTTCATCAATATGTCTCTTTAATTTATTTCTATCCTCAATTGTCTGAAATTTTATATCGACTATATTTTTATATTCCTCATCAAGCAATTTCTTCTTTTCTTTGATGGCAATCTTTTCCTTCTCTATTCTCTCCCACATTTTCCTAATTTCTTTCCATTCTCTCTCTATCTCTCCCCTATACTTCTCTAACACCTTTTCTCTCTCTCTTGCGTATCTTTCCGCATTCTCAATCTCCCTCTCACTTCTTCTTATTTCATCGGCAATTGTTCTTATAGAGTCGGTCTCTGGAGATGTTTCAATCTCCTCAATCCTTCTGCCGGCATCATTTAACAGATTTTCGGCATCCCTTAGTCTTTTCCATTCCATCTCTATGATCTTCATCTCATTTTCTATCAACTTCCGTCTATCCTTCATCTTCCTTTTTTCCTCCTCGATCATTCTTGCATACATCTCCCGCAACTCATTTACTTTACTCTCCGCAGCAATTCTCCTTTCTTCAGCCTCCCTCCTTTCCCTCTCCAATTTTATGATAAAATTCTTTAAATTATCTAAACTCTCTTTCACCTCATCTAATGTTATATCGCTCTTCTCTTGTTTTTCATTCTCTCTTTTTGCCATTTTAATTGTACATTGTGTTGAATTTTAGTTTTTTGAATATACATATTAATTGATTTTGTAGATAAATATCGCCAAATTACTTATTCAAGTGGCAATAAATACCTCTATCGATGTAAAGATGGGGCCCCTTAGCATTATTTCCTTGTTTCTTGAGGTTATAAATCTTCGAGCAATCCTACCAATTGATACGTTTATATCTGATGGGGACTTAGCCATCTTTACCTGTATAAATCCCCATTTTTCTCCCCTCCGAACCAAATCCTCGATCTCCGATGCAAATAGATTTGAAATTGCGTCAATATATGAGAAATTTACCCTGACACCATTTCTCTTTACATTAATTAATTCCCGGTCAAATTTCTCTGGCTCGGGCGGAATTCCATAGATATTGCCGTTATAGACATAGATATCATTTAATGCCGCGGGACCAAGGAGCCTCGTATTGCTTTCCTTTTCCAAAAGATAAACACTAATCCTTTTTCCAAGAAATCCCCCTTCATATACCAAGAATCTGCATGGCGATTCCTCGTCTGAATTTTTTCTTGCAACCCTCGTGATCAATTTTGACAATTTTTTACCATCCTCGGTCTCGGGTATCCTATCAATGTAGATACTTTTTGCAATTTCTTCATCCGATAACTCCATGGTAGTGTAGAATTGTGGATACATAATTTCTCTAATATCGTCCTTCTTCATTCTGAGCATTAGAATCCTCTCGAGACCAAAGCCTATATTAAACACGGGATATCTTATTCCATAATTCTTTAATGCCCTTTTAGAATAGATTCCACAATCAGCAATCTCAACTCCATCTGAGAAGACCTCAAATTCGAGACCTCGCTCATAGTAGTTTGAAGTTGCCCTTTTCTTTACAAATTCTATCTCCTTAAATCCGATTCTCTTTAGAATCTTCTCAGATAATCTCTTTCCATCCTCAATGTTAAGATTTTCATCCATAACAACGGATGATGCTCCATAATGTGCCCTTAAGTGTGTCCTATCAACTCTCTGTTCTCTTCTAAATCTAAGTCCAATTGAGAATAATTTTAATGGTAATTCATATATGTCCTGCATTGCTTCCAATGTCATAAACCATGCGGCAGTCATATGCGATCTTAGTGTAGTTCTTGTTGGAATTGGTTCGAGTGATTTAAATTCTGGGAATAAATCAATTATTTTCATGGCATCATTCATCTCGATATTTAATCTATTCACCATCTCCTCTGCTAGATCATCTCCCTCAATGGACCCCTCCTTATACTCTCTAAATATTCTCTTCAGTTCTCCTATATCAATTCTCGAATTTATTTTTCTTATTAATTTGATCTTTTCCTCGCTAAGTCCAATATCTGGTCTTGGAAGTCCTGCGAGATAATAGCATCTATCAAGAACAACTGCCGCTTCTTGTCCATATTGCTTATAAACATCACTCTCAGGAATAAAGATTTGATTCTCGATCTCATCAAATCCCAGGTCGAGAAATACATTTCTTATTTCTTGAATCAGGTCCTGCACCGGATGTGATTTTCCCCTCACATTCATCTTTATATTTAAAATTAAGGTTTGGGAATTTAATAATAACTAAGAATGAAATTTTCTGACCTTGGAGAGAAGGAAATTGTAAGGAGGATCGATGGGATATTGAATGCTATGGATTTGAATGTTGGCGATGATGCCGCGGTATTGGAGATCGATGATGAATTCCTCGTTGCATCGACAGACATTTTTTATGAAGAAACTCATAAATTGCCTGGAATGACATACGAGCAGATTGCAAAGTATGTTGTCGCATCAAACTTTAGTGATATTGCGGCAATGGGTGCAAAACCAGTAGCACTCCTCGTTGCATTTGGTTGTAAAGACATGGAGATTTCAGATTTTGAGAATTTAATTACCTCGATAGCAATTGAGTGTAAGAGATATGATGCAAAATTTATTGGTGGAGATACAAAGTATTCTGGGAATCTCGTCATTGTTGGAACGGCAATCGGTAAGACAAAAAAACCCGTATTTCGTTCGGGAGCAAATGTCAATGACATTGTTGCAGTTACTGGAACCCTAGGGGATGCCGGCCTTGGTGTGAGATTGCTGATGGAAAATCTAATAGATTCAGATTCCTGTAAGGAGAGCGAGGTCATAAGGAAGGCACTTGAGCCATTGGCAAGGGTTAATGAGGCGCAGATCATTGGAAGATTCGCGACCTCAATGACAGACATATCTGATTCGCTGGCGTTTAGTTTATATGATATAGCAGAAAAGAGCGGGGTTGGTTTTGAAATCTATCCCGAGAGGTTTCCAATCTCCAAGAATGCAATTGAATTGGCAAGAGAATTTAAATTTAATATATCAGAATTTGCACTCTATACTGGTGGGGATTACGAGTTGCTCTTCACAATTCAAGAGGATAATTTTAACGAGGTTAAGGATGAGATAAATGCAACGGAGATAGGCAGAGTGATAAAGAAGGGCATATTTTCTGTAAAGAATGGAAAAAGAGAGATAATCAAGAAGAGGGGCTATGAGCACTTCAAGACAAAAAATAAAAAAGGTTTTATATTTATATGACAAATAAATAAAATAGTCAATAGATGCAAAATGAACTCACAGATAATAAAAACAAATATTCCTCGGCTCGATGAATTTCTGAACGGCGGCATAAGACCATGCACAATAACAACACTCTGGGCAGCTCCTGGGATTGATAATGCACCATTTGCGTATCAAGCACTTGTAAATAGATTGGAAGATGGCGATTCTTGTATTTATGTAAATCAATCTAAGGCATCCAGCACTATCGAGAAGGAGATTGAACACTATGGTTGGGATGTAAAGCCATATATAGAAGATGGGAGATTCATATTTCTTGATGCATATTCTGGGTTAGTAAATATGAAATCAACAGATAAATTTGTTGTAGAAAACCCAAGAAATGTAAAATCGATAACAGAGTCCTTAAAGAAGATATTGGATGAAAAAAAGACCAAACATGCGGTTGTTGTTTATGATTCGATCTCCACATTAATTGATCACTGTGGAGAAAAATCCTTAGATGAGGTAAATGAATGGAAGAGAATATTCAAAGAAAAGATATCAACTGGAATCTTTATGTTTACAGAATGGCCTTACGAGAAGTATGTCCTAAATAAATTAAAATTATTATCAGATGCGATAATTCAATTGAAGGCAATTGAGGAGAAGGTAATATTGAGGGAATTCTTCATCGTTTCAAAGGTTAATTGGAATGGAAAGGTAAAGAAAGGAGTCTCGGTTCCATTTAAGATTACGGCCCCGGGGGGTGTCAGGATCTATATCCCAAAAATCCTGATTACCGGAGCATATAATGCTGGAAAATCGTCATTTGTACATTCTGCATCAACAAGAGCAGTCTCTGTAGATAGATTGGGCACAACAATAGCCCTGGATCATGGTCATGTTGAGTATGCTGGATTTTCGGTTGATTTATTTGGAACCCCTGGCCAGGAGAGATTTGACCCAATACTTGAGTTATTGGGTAGCGAATCTCTTGGTGTTATTGCCATTGTTGATGCAACGAATCCAAGTAGCTTGATAAGGGTAAAGGAGATGCTAGAAAAGTCGAAGAGTGTTGGCTTGCCATCGGTTGTTGTTGCAAACAAGGCAGACCTTGAGGGTGCAATGAGCATCGAAGAGATAAGGAAGAGGATGAAGTTGCCAGATGAAATTCCAATAATACCAACAACTGCGGAGGATTTATCAAAGGTCAGGGATGGTGAGCCCACAAAGCTAAAAAAGGAGCAGGTATATGCTGCATTAGATGCCCTATTTAAAAAGATTGTTTAGTAAATAAATAATGTATAATTAGAGGTGATGAAATGCCAAAGTCAAAAAAGGATGCCCTTATGAGTCTATTGGAGGAACTTGCAAATGTTGGCGATATTGATGGTTCGGCAATCACAACGAGGGATGGTTTGCTTGTCGCTGCAAAATTACCGAGTGATGTGAATGCGGAGACATTTGCCGCAATGTCTGCAACGATGTTTGGTGCTGCAGAGACGGCAATTTCAGAATTGAGGAAGGGAAAGGTTAAGAGAGTAATCTCAGAGGCGGACGATTGTAAATTGGTAGCTGTAGATGCTGGACCAAATGCCGCAGTGATAGCCTTGGTTAGACCAGAGGCAAATCTCGGTCTCGTTCTTATGGAAATAATAAAGGCCGCAAATGCTACCAAGGACATAATGAAGTAAATTTCTTACCGTAAGATAAAGTATAACTTTATCTTCGGCATAAAAATGCTCAATTCACTCTGTGAATTGGCACTCAAAATTCACTTAGGTGAATTTTGTCTGTTCACTTCGTGAATTTTTCTTGTTTTATGGTAAAATTCCGATGAAATATAGGATCGTTGGTAAGAGGAGAACGCCCATCAAATGCGTTCTTGAAATTTTTGTCATAATTGGTAATAGCCCTATGGACGTTGATACGAAAAGTATAAACATACCAAAGATTCCCGTGAATATATAGACAAGGATTAATATAATGGCCATGGATACTCCAGATAATATTCTGTAATTTATTCTATGGAATAGATTAAGTGCAATTCTACCAACAATTAAATGAATCTGAGTTGCAATTACTGCTGAGAATGCCACCACTCCAATTATCAAGAGAAATACATTAAAGTCCATATTAATTATCTTACCAACTATAGTTGCTACACCACTTCTCGGATTGTGGATCGTGTATAGGGAAATGAATGAATAGATTGCGTCGGATGTATTGATTGCAGAGATTGAAACTATGAAATTTCTGACATTATTGCCAAGAACTTCAAAAATTAATATACCGATTTGTGATGGACTCATTGCTGGCAATATGCCAACGAGCATACCGCCAATAGAGCCGATAAATCCGGAGGAGATCGCACTCGGACCTATGTGGAGGTCTATATCATCTTCTTGATGTATTGGTTTCGTTTTACTCCCCAATGAATAAATGATATTGCTCATTCCAAAGAGACCAACAAAAATTGGAAACAGAACCAGAGTCTGAGACAATAATTTTGTGTTAAGGGCGATAATTCCCAAGAATCCGGATAGAAAGAATACAATGATAGCCCATAGCACGGCATTTCTCCCTCGTCTTAATTCACGACCTATAAGGAATAGAATTGCAATTATCAGGATATAGATGATAAATTCCCTTAATATATGATACACGAGTGGGATAAGAAATAGCATTGGAATCAGAAGCAATAAAGCAAATCCGAGACCAAGAAGGCTGCCATATGCCGTCAGTTTAACCGCTTCCATTGCCCTTCCTTGAATTACCAGTTGGTGCATTGGCAATATATTCAGCGCAGTATCCTCCTCGGGAATTCCGAGAAATATCCCGGGGATAAAGTCAAGAAATGTGTGGGTGATTGCCATTGATACCATGATTATTGTGAATTGAATTGATGATATATTTAGTGATGGAAACAGCGATAAACCAATTATTGCTATTGTATTCACATGAAGCCCCGGGGTTAGACCAGTTACTACACCAATGAGACAGCCAATTATCACGGGGACCAGATAGTTAAGAGTAAATTCAAACATATATCTAATTTTATTATTTTATTCCAAATATTTTATTGTCAAAGAATTTGATTTAATTTAAAAATTTAAAATGGCGCATAGATATGTAAATAGAAATATTGGAATTAGGGTCATAAGGAGTGATAATTCTGTTGATAAGTTTAACCCGGAGGAGATTATTGTAAGTTGTATGAATGCGGGAGTTTCTTCATCAATAGCGACATCAATTGCATTGGATATAGCAAAGAATGTTTATGATGGCATAACAACGAGGGAGATCAGAGAGATGGTATATTCGAGTTTAAGAAGAATAAATCCGGAACTGGCGGAGAGATACAAATATAGAGCAAGGTTAAGAGTTAGAACCTCGAGGACTACATTAGAAACATTTGACAGGAAACATATTGTAAATTCACTTGTAAAGGAAACTGGAATTGACAGAAAATTGGCAGAAAAAATTGCGAGGGATGTTGGGAGGGAACTTGAAAGGATGAGATTAAATTATGTTACTGCACCATTGATTAGAGAGATCGTAAATGTAAAATTACTTGAGCGCGGATTGGAGAGGGAGAGAGCCAAGTATACAAGACTCGGAATGCCAGTTTATGATGTCAAGGATTTGATAGAAAAGCCGCACAAAGAGAATGCAAACCTCCAATATAACCCAGAGACCGTGCATAAATTAATGGCTGACCAGATTTCAAAGGAATATGCTTTAATAAATGTGCTGCCAATAGAACTTGCGGACTCTCATATGAGAGGGGAAATTCACATCCACGATTTGGATTATTTTGCAACGAGACCCTTTTGCTTCTCCCACGATATAAGATTCTTCCTGAAAAATGGATTTAAGGCAGACGGAGTTGGAAATCATACCGCAATTGCAGGACCTGCAAAGAGACCCGAGGTTGCATTTCTACACGCCGCAAAGGTTTTGGCGGCTTCCCAGACAAACTGCTCCGGTGGACAAGGCTTTAGTTACTTTAATACATTTCTTGCTCCATATGTTCGTGGCTTATCCGAAAGGAAGATAAATCAATTAGCCCAAATGTTTATATATGAGATGTCGCAGATGTATGTTGCAAGGGGTGGTCAGACCGTATTTTCATCAATAGATTGCGACATGTCGATCCCAGAACAATTCAGAGATGTTCCGGCAGTTCTTCCAGGGGGCAAGGTTCGCGATAGAATAACCTATTCGGATTTTGAGGATGAGGCAAGAAAACTATTTAATGCACTGGTTGATGTCTATCTTCATGGAGATTACATTGGAAAGCCATTCAATTTTCCAAAATTTGAGGTTCAGATATATCCCAAGGAATTAAAAAATGGCGAGAATGAAGAGGAGTTGATGAAGGTTTCAAGATTGGCTGCAAAATTTGGAACTCCCTATTATATAATAAATCAACCATATATGCCAAAATTTGCATGCTACCAGTGTTGCTCATTTCTAATGCCATTAACGGAGGCGAATACGGATGATGATTTATATAATGGAACAATAAGGGGCGGTGGCTTACAAGTTGTTACAATAAATCTGCCACAAATTGCTTACGAATCAAATGGAAATGATGATAAATTATTTGAGTTACTTGAGGAGAGAATGAAGAAGGCGAGGGATATCTTACTGCTTAAGAGAGAGATAATAAAGAGAAATTTAAGGAATGATCTCCTACCATTCATGAGCCAGAGAATAGACGATAACGGCACCTTGTACTTAGAGCCAGACAGACAGAGTTATATAATTGGTTTGGTTGGAATGAATGAGATGCTAGCTGCACATCTTGGATTAGAACTGCACGAATCAGACTATGCATGGAAATTCGGCTTAAAGGTAATGAAGAGGATGAAAGACATAGTTGCGAGATTTAGAGAGGAGACGGGATTGAATTTCTCATTGGCAAGAACTCCTGCAGAGTCATGTGCCTATAGACTTGCACAAATTGATTTGAATAGATATGATGGAAAGGCTGTTGTAAACGGTTCTGGCGATTCGGCATATTATACAAATTCATTTCATGTCAGACCTTCCGCAGATGTTCCGCTATGGAAGAGATTGAAAATTGAGGGCTCCTTTCATCCATTGACAGATGGTGGTGCGATGAGCCATGTATGGCTCGGCGAACAAAATCCCAGTCCAGAGGGAATTTATGAATTGACGAGGAAGATCTCTCTAAAAACGGCAATTCAATACTTTGCATTTACAAAGGATTTATCTGTATGCAGGGACTGTTCATTTGTGACCGGAGGCTTCGTTGATAGATGTCCTAATTGCAATTCATCCAGAATTGACTACTGGTCTCGAATCACCGGATACTATCAGAATATATCTGGATGGAACAAGGGCAAGATCGCAGAACTCAGAGACAGGGCAAGATACGGCACCCAGGGGAATGTCATAGCATTAAAATCCAAACAATGACGAGATTAAAACTCTTTGTTTCGAACAATTGTCCAAGGTGTCACTCCGCAAAGAG
>QMZM01000033.1 GCA_003663175.1 Candidatus Altarchaeales archaeon
CACCCTCGGAACAGCCATATTCGCAATACTTAGTTGCCACTGCACAATTACCGCAGCCTTCTTGGCAGTAGTAATCTATTGCATAGTTTCCATTACATCTATCCTCGTATACTCCATATCTATTCTCACAATATCCCGATTCCTCGAAATTCTGGGGACCATCTGAATCGAAGCAGAAAATTGTCGTTGTGCTTGAAGAGGAGGTTGTTGTGGATGTTGTAGAGGAAGTCGTTGTAGTTGAGGAGGTGGTTGGACATGTTGTTGTAGTTGAGCACTCGATCTCTGTATCGTTTACTGAGCAATCTCCAAATACGATTGTTATAGATTCCAAGATGAAGAGAACTAACACCAAACTCAAGATTAACCGCTTTCTTGTTGTATATCCACCTCCATGCATTTTTTGGGATTTTGTTTAAATTTTAAACAAATATATTGAACTTGGAACTGAAGATTTAAAAATTATTAATCATTAATCATTATAAAGTCTGTTTCCACAAATTTTGGAAATATCTCTCAAAATAATCTGCAATCTTCTCTGAATAGATTATTACATTTACCTCGTTGTTCTTTTCCAAGCCATAGTAACTGAAATTTGTAGAACCAAGCACCACAATTTTTCCATCAACTATTATCAATTTTGCATGTGTTGTCACATTTGGAGAGTCGTATCTTATATCCACACCACCCTCTCTGAGATGGGTATATGCACTGTTCCTCTTAGAATATTCATCAATTATAATCTTCACATCAACGCCCCTGTTCCTTGCATTTATCAAATCATTTACGAGAGTGTTCATCTTCGAGTCCTTATATCTTGAGTAATATTTTAATTCAAACGCAACTATATGGATGGATTTATTTGCATTTTTCAGAATTTCATGAACCTCCGGAAAGAATCCCCTGTCCGAGATAGGGATTATTCTGTTCTTTTCGATACAATATTTCTCCATACACGCCCTCCCCTCTGAAAAATTCCCGAATTCTATTCCGATAACGATCCCAATCAGAATCCCAATCAGAATCCCAAGGGTAATTCTCTTCATTCTATCTATCTTCATTCTATCTAATTATTTATCTTGAAGAGAAACCATAAAAGAATAAGATGATTGGGATTGAAAGACAATTGAGATTTGCATTCCTATCCATGGGATTCATTTCCATAATCGCTCAGGTTGTCTTGCTCAGGGAATTTCTGACAATATTTGGTGGAAATGAATTATCCATCGGAATAATGCTCGGCAATTGGCTTCTCTTAGTTGCTATTGGGAGCATATCAATTAAATTCTTGGATAGATTCAATTTTCATATCAGGGAATTTGCAATATTTCAATTCATTATTCCCGTTATAATTCCAATTCAGATCTTAATTATAAGAATATTTCCCAAGGTCATTGGATTAATTCGGGGGGAGGTCGTTGGAATTGGAACGATATTCTCTTCAACATTTATAATCTTTATGCCGCTCTGCATCATTCTCGGGTTCCAATTCTCACTTGCGTGTAGAATCTATTCTGGATTTGAGAAGAGGGTGAAGGGTATCGCTCATGTCTACATTCTTGAGGCAATTGGCTCTATGATTGCCGGATTGCTCTTCACTTACCTAATTCAATATCTGAATCCCTTCCAGATAATATTCATTTCCGGGATTCTATGCATTTTATCATCTTCGATGCTTCTTTATCTCTGCAGAAGTAGAGCATTGATTCTATCGACATTTGTGTTGATATTTCTTCTTTTCTTAACACCCGAAATTTCTTCAAGAATAAATTTCTCATCCCTACAGATTCTATGGGATAATGAACTCATTGATGCCGAGGATTCGATATATGGGAACTTGGTTGTTTTAGGCGACAATAACCAGTATGATTTCTACGAGAATGGTATCCTGCTATTCACCACTCAAGACACAGCAATAAATGAGGAAATCATCCATTTCCCAATGCTTGAACATCCAGAACCAAGGAATATCTTACTAATCGGTGGCGGTGTTGGTGGCTTATTGGGAGAGATATTAAAGTATGGGGTCGATAAGGTTACATATATAGAAATAGATCCAAAACTGATAGAGATTTCAAGAAGATATATCCCAGAGAATAACTTAGATGATAGAAGGGTTGAGACGATATTCACCGATGGCAGATTTTTCATAAAGAATAGTAATGAAAGATATGATGTCATAATAGTAAATCTACCCGAGCCGAGCAATGCTCAGTTAAATAGATTCTACACAGTGGAATTTTTTCATGAAGTCCATGAGGCTCTAAACGATGATGGAATGGTTTCCATTTCCATACCATTCTCCGAAAGCTATGTCAGTGAAGAAATGAGAATTCTCGGTGGTAGCATATACAGAACTCTGAGTGAGATATTCCCCGATGTGAAGGTAATTCCCGGGGAGAGAACCATTCTCTTGGGATGCAAGTCTGAGGGTATTCTAACCTATAATACCGATCTGCTCGGAAAGCGTATAAATGAGAGGGGGATAATGAATAAATGGGTCAATATCCCATACATTAATTATAAATTATCTCCTCACAGAATTAATTTTACACTAAATTCACTAAGAAGCAATGCGGAGATAAATGAGGATTTCAGACCCATTGGCTATTACTACTACACACTTATCTGGAGTTCAATTTCCGGTTCAGAAATTATGGAAAAGGCATTTTATGTGCTGATCATAATTATCATAGCGGTAATATTAATTCTAAACAAAAATAGAAATGCTCCGGTTCTATTTGCAATCCTCACAACGGGATTTGCGGGAATGGTACTTGAGGTTTCCATCTTAATTGCGTTTCAGGCGGTTTATGGATATCTCTATCATAAAATGGCAATGATCATTGCAACCTTCATGATGGGTCTGGCGGTTGGCAGTTTATTAATGAATAGATTAATGAATAGATACATGCGTAGAATGAAGAACCCCGTGAATATGCTCGCAGGAATTGAATTCTTAATTGTTCTCTATTCTCTATTTATTCCAATAACATTCATTGAAATTTCTCAATATGCAATTTCTCAATATGCAGATACCATATTCCCAATTCTCATGCTCATTGCTGGCTCTCTCGTTGGTTTAGAGTTTCCATTGGCAAGTGAGATCTATTTAGAAAGAAATAAGGAAATTGGAAAGACCGCCGGGGTCATCTACGGCTCTGATTTATTTGGCGCATTTCTCGGCTCTTTACTTTCCGCATCTCTTCTCATACCCCTGATGGGAATTATTAATGTATGTATTCTTGTTGCAATATTGAATTTTGTGAGTGGAATTGCTTTAGGGATTTTCAAAACATAGTCATAAGAGGTCATATATGCCACTACTCCACGCATCCGCATTACTTCATCGTCAATATAAACCCTTTATAAACCCATTTATAGATTACTCTTTATACGATGAAGTGATGTTATTACAGATTCTCTAAGTTTACCCTTTCCCTTGCCTTTCTTTCTGCTCTTCCATCCTCCGCCAGAGGTCTTTTTCTTATTTACAATTAGTATAAGCAATATTATTATTATCGTTAATGGAAGATAAGGACTTGTTATTGATGGGGTAACTATTACAAATCCCGTTATGTTCGGAATCTCTATAAATCCTCCCCCTCCCCCTCCCTCTACGGGCTTAGATGTCTGATTTGTTGTGTTCATTGCCTCCAATATCTTCAATGTAAAGCTCACGGACTTCGAGATTTCCTTAGATTTCACCTCTATTGTCACTAAGGTGTATTTGCTACACTTCCCACCACATAGTTCTGGTGTTAGAAAGATTCTAAGATTAACCCTTTTCTGTTCACTAATTGCTAAACCATTAATCTTTGCGGGCTCTAATTCATACCAGTCAGATGAGATTCCAATTATATGAACATAAATTGGTTCTGTCAGATTTGTTTGTCCAGAATTGAAGATTGTAAATTCAAGATTTGTTGGCTCATTTAAATGAACGCTTACTATGTCTGGCACATCCAAAATGCTTAATTCCTTACTTCTCGAGACTTGGATCGTTTTTGTTGTATTACAACCAATATAGGGCTCCTTAATTGCTTGGATCAGGAGGGTTGGGTAACCCTCTGCATAGGGTGCTACTATTGTTGCTCTGAAAAAGCCCCCGGTAGTTGTCATATCGGTTGATGAGTAATTATATAATGGAAACGATAACCTTATCGTTGCTCCCTCAACGGGATTTCCATCATTATCGAGCACTTTACCATTCACAACTACCGTATCACCCATAAATACCTTCTCCTTTTCAATTTCAATATTTGAGAAGTGTAGTGCCCTTTGTTCGCCAATAAAGAACGCAGAGGTTGAGAGTATGGTAAATTCCATGGCATCCCTTATTGTATGTACCTTGGATTGGACAAATTTCCATGAGCCAGTGCATGTGCTTTTTTCGAAATTCCAATTCTTACATTCATAAACCCTCAAATCCTGTTCATCACCATGGACGAGTGAACTATCGTATGGAACATATACCCATCCATGAGAAAATGGCAGTGCAAACTCTATAACAATTATCTTTACGAGTCTTAGACCGCCCGGAGCCCCACTATTTATATGGTTTTGATCAAATCTTATGACGTTTCCCGAAATACCGAGCAATGAATCTGATTCCGAGATTGTGACATTATAGAATCTTGTAATGACACCACTACCGAATCTAATTTCAACATTATATTTTCTAGGTAATAGATTTATTGAGTATCTACCATTGGAATCTGTTGTCGTTGAGATAACCTGTCCCGTTTCTGTGTCTTCAAATGATATCGATGCTGAAACAACGTTTCCCGCAGCATCTATCAATTCACCAGAAATTTGCAGGACAATCTTTAGTGGAATTACTGCTTGAGAGGAGTAGTCATTTCCATCAATCATCGTAGAGAATTGGACGAAGAAGTCATAAAGTCCCGGGCTTAGGGTAGATGGAATATTGACATTTATTGTGCAAATTCCAGAAGTGCATTCAATTTTATTTATATAAACCTGTTTAAAGATGTTGTTGCCCATTATCACCGCAGTGACATCATCCTTAGTGAAATCATCGGGATTCCCCACTGGGAATTTGACCGATATGGGGATATCCTTTTCACATAATGTATTTACTGGGCATATAATCTCGTTCTGATTTATCTGTATTGTGAGTGGGGCGTTTACCTTTATATATCTATCCGACTCATCAGTTATTGTTCTGCCACTTGAAGTTGCGGTTACCCTTAAATCATAAATTCCTTCAGGTAGCCTACTCATGCACTCTCCGATGTTTCCATCGGGACACAAGTCAAGGGTTATTTTTTGGTAGTTGTCTGTTGTTACTGCAGACACAACACTTACCTCCTCATCACCAATTTCAACATCAAAATCATTCTTTGATACAGTTATTAGGTTACCATCTAATCTGAAATTGACCTTTATCTCTAAGGTATCCCCTATATATGCATTGATCCTGTCTCCCTCTCTAACAATGCTAAACTCTAATTTGTGTGCTGTAAAGGTGGATTGCTTTTCTGCAGAATATCCATTATATTCACAAGTTATTGATACTATGTAGTTGCCGGTCTCTGAGAAATATAGGAGAAATCTTGGTATTGAAACAAAATATTTTCCTCCAGAAAAACTGAGTTGCTCGATTGTGGATAGGCCACTTGGTGACCTTATGTTGGCATGAAGGTTGGCATTTGTTATATATGTTCCATTAAACTTGCATCTCGCCGATATTGTGATGCTTGGGTCTTCATTGAGCCATATTGTTGTTGGATTTATGCTAACATCAGTAACCTGAAGAAGTTGGGCATTAACACTATCTATAAGAAATATAGAGATTTCCAATACTATAAGGATTTCAACCAATCTTTCTATTTCTCTTATTCTGAGTTTCATAAATTCCTAACCCCTAAATCTTAATAATCTCCTTAGGAATAATAAACTTGGAGGCTTGTATTCCTTTCTCAACAATCTCGCCGCCAAATATTTGAAATCGATAGATGCTCTCGAATATGGATTCTTATGGATCACTGGAATATTTTCAAATGCGGCCTTTCTGACAAATGAATCCTCTGAAATTCTTGATATTATTGGGACCTCGCACATCAATTCAACCTCATCAGGCGTTAGCTCGTATGCATCGTTCCTTACTCTATTGATAACGACACCTATATTCTCTTTTTTCATCCACTTTGCCAATTTTATAACCTTCAATGCATCAGTGACTGCGGGGACCTCGGGATTTGTTACAACGATCACGGAGTCTGAGCATTCTATTACAGATTTTACAATCTCATTCATTCCTGGGGGGGAATCCAGGATTATTGTATCATCTAATTCTCTCAGAATTTTCTTTAATCTTGAAAGGTCAATATTCTTATTTGATGGTGTTATGGAGGAGGGTATAATCTTCAGACCAACCGGATGATAAAAGATACTGTGTCTTATCCTTACACTTCCATCCAAGGCGTCTTGCAGTGTCAATGGCATTGGAGGGACGCCCAATTGCAGAGAAATGTTGGGATTTTCTATGTCTAAATCTATAACAATACTCTCCTGACCAAATTCCGCAAGCGCGGCGGCCAGATTTATCGAAAATGTCGTCTTACCAACTCCTCCTTTTCCCGATACAACGCCAATAATATGGGACATTATAAATTATTATTGTTTTAAAAATTAATATAATAATATATTTACATATTTCATTATTATAATAAAAATCGATCTATGGGACGTATCCAATAAATCACAGGGCTCCGAGATTAAGCCTGTGCCTATCGAGCATCGAGCACTCTGGAGCATTCTCTGATCTTATCTGCAGCAGGCTCGCGATGATTAAAGTAATGGGAAGCTAACATACAATACCACTTCTTCTCTCTTGAGAACGAGATGGATTCCTGGAGCGCCAAAATTTATTCCAATTCGGATCTAAGGAATATATCACGATACACATGTAAACCATCCTTCTCTATCTCGAGTCTGTAGATTCCCTGCCCGTGATTTGTTTCCCTCATCTTTAATATGCTTAGTCTTCTCTCAAGTAGTCTTTCTCTATCACCAAATGCGCCAGTTACCCTAACAAGTTGAAGGTACAGAATTCCATCAACAACAAAATCCTGAACCCCAAACTCTATATCTGAGCCCCCCCTTGTCCTTTCATGTGTTAATATAGTTGTACATCCGAGTCTCTTATAAGTTGAGATTAATTTTTGAATCCCCCTTCGTTCCCCACCATAACCAGAACTGAATTGCAAAACGAGGTTTAATGGATCTATTGCAATTCTCTTTGCTCCAAACTCAATTATGCCCTCCTGAAATTCCTTGCTCGTTATTTTCTCCAAAATATCCTCTCCATGTTCTGGTTTTATTTCTAATGATAAGATACCTATCATTCCCTCATCATGTAATTTCTTTATGTCATAGCCAAATTCAATAAATTGTCTGTGTAAGTCATATATTGTCTGTTCAATCGGGATAAATATGCCTTTTTCTCCATACTTCAGCGCACCATTCACTATGTATTGAAGTGCAAATATCGTCTTTGCAGATCCAGGAGTTCCAGTAACGAGGATACAAGAACCCCTTGGAAAACCGCCCTCGAGCAGGTCATCTAAGCCAGGAATGCCAGTTGGAACTCTATTTGGTTCATCTCCTTTTTCCTTTTCCCCCTCTTTTTTCTCTTCTTCCACTCTCTTCAACCCTTCTCAATCTTTTTAGATAAATTATTGACATCAATAATATTACATTAATTATTACTAAAATTACAATTATAATATCCTTTATCGGCAATATTGATTTCTTCTCAAGTTTAATTTCCTCAGAATGATAGATTTCCCCATCCATCGTAACAAATTCAAATTCTATCTTGGATTCTTTCCACACGGTTGGGATATATGCAACTCTTATTGTCTTTTCCTCATTCTTACCAAGAGAATCCACACTAAGTGATTCAAAAATCCAGCCCAATGGATATCTCCTAGGTATAATGACTAAATTCTCTATGTCTCTATTTGGCTTTATTTTGATGTCGACATACCGCTCAGTTGTTTCATAATCTATTTCAAGGCTTCTCTCTGTTTCATTCTCAGTAATATTCAAAGTTTTATTTCTCATAATTGCGGTGAAATTTACAACTGGTCCTTCGAATATCCTATTGCAATAATAGATAAAATTCCTCGCGGTATAGTTCCCAGATTTGGTGGGATAGAAATATGTATTGATTTCCCTCGTATCCCCCGGCTCGATTAAGATTCCCTTACTCCATGCAACATATTCAAGGGTTTCATCCCTATAGATATCACTTCTCATTCTCAGATTACAACTAACAGAACCAATATTCTCAACTACAATACGCAATCTCTGGGGGGCATTCTCTATAACCCTTGAATAATTGAAGAATGGGAGAATATAGTCGATATTTTCATCCACATATACATGAATCTCAATTATGGCGTATGCCATCTGAACCATGAGAATTGCACAAAATACGAGGAGATATCTCATATTAATCATTTTAACATCCAACAATTGGTAATAAAAATTCGAGGAGTTGATACTTTGGCTTTTTTGTTATAACATCAATTTCCCCAGAGTAGTTCCCCACACTATCCCCGGTAAACACGAGTTCAATTTCTCTGCTCTCACCCCTTTCCATTACGAAATCACTATCCTTTATTTTAATGAAATCGCTTATCGTTCCATATGCCCTAATGCAGACCCTTGCCCTTGAATCCCTCTTATTCTTTAGATTTAGGAATTTCCTAACCGATAAATTCTGCGGAATAACACCAAAGTTTAATTCATCCCTGTCTGTTGAGATTCCAACGCGCAGTGTTCTATTCTCGAGATTTAGTTCCGTTATATTCCCCGTTGTGGGGTATCTCACAATATATACCTTAAAGAGTGGCGTATCTGCTCTCATGTCTGTAGGTTTCTTTATAATTCCCTCAGGCTTCGGAGCCTTCTCAAGGATAAGGAACGCGAACAAAATCATTAGCACAGCAAAGAATATGATGATTACATATATTACTTTAATGTTCAATCTGATGAACCTTATCATTTTTAATCACTCTTTAACCAATAGATAAATAATATTATCATAATGATTATAAGTAATATGTATAGCCATGGGATCCTCCATTTCTTTGGAATTTCTACCATGGGTTTTGGTCTTACCTTTATTATAACTGGTATCTCCACTCTATCCTCAAATACGGCCTCCCCAGTGATATAATCTACCCTTGCCTCAGCCCTGTATGTCCCCGGAATCACATCACCAACCCAGTATGCGGTTAACGGCTTTATCTGACCCGGTTTTATGTATTGAATACCAGATTTCAATTTTGCCGTTAGATTTCCAAATTTATCATACAGTTTTAATTCTGAAACATATGCTGAAATTGTGCATGTTCCCGTGTTTTTGAACAGAACATCTATCTTTGCCTTATCCTTGCTTATTCTATCTCCAATTATTGACATTATCTCACCGTCTCTTTTCGCCTCCCCAGTTATTCTAAATACAAACACAAATCGTGTGACTGCGATTGTCGCTATCCCAGTACCTCTTGTAGCAACCGTCCCAATTCTCGGGGATAATGATATTGAGCCCGCATGATACCCTGGCTCGGCATCCTCTGGTATGTGGAGGATTATATCGGCTTCTTCATTCGCCTTAACAACGCCACCTCTTGCTAGATACACTATCTTCGTCCTCCCCGGAGAAAGAAGTAGCGGATTTCTTGGAATTTCTACCCATGAGGAGATATCCTCTTCCGATGCCTCACTAGGGATGAAGGTGTATCTTCCCGTTTGATTTCTATAATACATATCCCTGTGAACTGGAGTATAACTTAATCCCACAAGCACATCACTCTTTGCATTCGTCATTAAATAAAATCGGAATGCTACATCACTTCCCGGCTTTAATTCTCCGAGGTCATAGACCCCTGGGGCAGTCCCTATTGATATTGCTCCGGCGATATTACATTCTGAGAGAATTAACATGAATATAATCCAGTACTTCATAA
>QMZM01000034.1 GCA_003663175.1 Candidatus Altarchaeales archaeon
TCGTTACCAAGTGAAATTCAAATGGTGATTCCATATATTTCTCCAATAATCTTGCCAGGGTATTAAATCTAACATCTCTATCACCAAATCTATCACTAATTATAAGCAAATCTATATCGCTAATACCTAAGGCGTAATTACCTCTGACGATGCTTCCAAATACAATCAACTCCACCTCGTCCCGTAATAAATCCTCAACAAAATTTTTAATCTCTATGGAGTATTTTTCCCAATTTTCAAAGTAGATCTCCTTTTTCTTTGTTAATTCTAGTGCAACTGATACAAGTTTCATTATCTGAGAGATTTTTCCAATTTCTTAAATAAATTTATAGCGAGGTCAACATCCTCCTTATAGAATTCTCTGACCATATATCTTGATGTTATATAAATGTCCACCAACCTTGAGAGACCAGTTATATTCTCTTTTAGGAATCTTTCAATTTCATTCTTCTTATGGTATTTTCCCAATTCTCTCAGCAGGAATATGAGATTGTGTGTTTTTGGAAATTCTCCAGAAACTTCTAGGAGTTTGCCTTTACCAGAAGTTGACATGCTTGTTCTATGTTGAATAGAGCTATATCATACTCCTCCCTTTTGTAATTGTAGAGAGCGGTTTCGAAAAATCTCTTTGCCTTGTCTATAAAGAATTCAACATCATCCATTGCCATAAATCTTATTGTGTTTTGAAAAATAAAATATGGTGTTAAATCCATGTTCCAAGACAAAGGTGTTTGAACAGACGCCTATAATGAAAGTCTAATAGAGACACTACCATGGCAACAGATGCGGTTCCCGTGATATCTTCAGCCGATGACATTGGATAGAACTCAACTGGAGTAACTCGCTTGAGATTTAATTTGCACACCTCTATAAAAATATTAAAATAAAAAAATAACTACAATAACTATAACAAAAATGAGTCCAACACACATTCCAGAAATCGTAAAAATCCTTGAGGTAAGAAGGGAGGCGAGGGACATAAAAACATTCGTATTGGATAAAAGACTAAATGCAAGACCTGGTCAGTTCTGCATGATATGGATCCCAGATGTGGGAGAGAAGCCATTTACCTTTAGCAAATTGGATGGGAACATTGAGATAATGGTTAGAAAGGTCGGAGAATTCACAGAAAGATTATTTTCTATGGATAAAGGCGATGTTATAGGGATTCGCGGTCCATATGGCAATGGCTTTAAATTGGAGGGAAGAAACATCTGTGTAGTTGCGGGCGGTATTGGAATCGCCCCCTTAATTCCATTGGTTGATATTGCAAAGAAAAATGGGGATTTACTCCTGCTCTTGGGATTTAGAACGAAATCCGAGATCATAGGAATGGATAGGTTCGAAGATAAAAATATCGAGGTGATTATAGCAACTGATGATGGAAGTTTCGGTATAGAGGGTTCTGTTTGCAATGTTCTCGAGGATTTATTAATGGAAAGGAGATTCGATTCCATTTATTCATGCGGTCCAGAATTGATGATGAGGAGGGTAATGGACCTCTCACTAAGATATAAAATTCCGTGTCAGTTGAGTTTAGAGCGATATATAAAGTGCGGTATTGGGATATGTGGAAGTTGTTGCTTAGAGAATGGTCTCCTGGTCTGTAAGGATGGTCCGGTTTTCAATGCGGTAGATCTGAGAAATACAGAATTTGGAGCCTATAAGAGGGATTCATCTGGCTCTAAGGTAAATTTTTAATGGAATAATTTAATAATTTTTATGGAATAATTTCAATAAATTTCATATGAGGTTTAATAGAGATATCGATAAAGATATCATATCACCACTATTTATTGCATGTCTTGTTGGTCTTATCATACTCCTCCCGAAAATTTTCAATCTATATGTTGATTTTCTCTGGTTTCTCTCATTGGGTCTCGAGTCAATTTTTATGACAATTCTAAAGACGAAGATTCTCTTATTTCTTATTTTCACAATTATGGCATTGTTGTTCATATCGGCAAACATTTATATTGCGGGTGTTAGAGATTTAAGGATATATGCAATTCCGATATTAATTTCATTATTTGTTGGATTCGTTATGAGCAATTTCTGGAATGAATATCTAATGTTTATGAATAAAACGGAATTCAATATCCATGACCCCATATTTGCCAAGGACATCGCGTTTTATATCTTTGAGTTGCCATTCTACAGGATTATTCAGAATTTTCTGTTCTTTATCATATTCGTCTCTGGTGTTCTAATTTTAATGATCTATGCGAAAAATGGGGGGATTTCACTTATAAGAATACTCAGAGGGGATGAATTTTTTAACTTCCATGCCATAAAACCGACATCAATAATCGGAATTAATGTGAGTGATAAAGCGAGGTTTCATTTATGTGCATTATTGGGGATGTTCTTTCTCATCCTTTCATCGAGGCATTTCTTTGATAGGTATGATGTGCTGTACTCAACTCGCGGTGTCGTATTTGGGGCAACTTACTCCGATGTGAATGCCGTGCTCCCATTACTCTCGGCGAGTATATTTATATCATTAATTCTCGCAATCATGTCATTTTTACTGGCGATCTCTTCTAAAATAAGAATAATAAGGATAAATGCCAAGGGATTACTGATAGGCATATTTATAATTTATATCATTATCATTCTTGGATTGGGGTTATTGCCAGGGTTAATTCGGGAGTACAGGGTGTTGCCAAATGAATTTCTCTTGGAGAGAGAATTCATAGAGAATAATATCGAATTTACGAGATATGCATACTCCCTACATAATGTTCAGGATATTCCAATGATGCCGGTTGAGAATGTGAGTCAAGAGTATATAGATGAGAATAGAGAGATAATTGACAACATAAGATTGTGGGACTGGAGGGCATTGAAGCATACCTATGAGCAAATGCAAGAGATAAGGAGTTATTATGACTTCAATGATGTTGATATTGATAGGTATAAATTGAATAATACCTATACCCAAGTCATGTTATCTGTAAGGGAGATAAATCACGAGCAATTAAGCAGAGAGGCAAAGACATGGGTAAATGAACACCTGGTTTATACTCATGGTTATGGCGTATGCATGAGTCCGGTAAATTCATTTACCTCGGAGGGATTGCCGGAGTTTCTCATCAAGGACATCCCTCCAAAATCAAGATTTGACGAATTGAGGGTGGAGAGACCAGAGATCTACTATGGCGAGAAAACGGATAACTTTGTAATTGTAAAGACAGAGATCCAAGAGTTTGATTATCCCCTTGGGGATAAAAATAAATTTACTGTTTATAATGGAAGTGGAGGTATAGAATTGAATTCGTTCCTAAGAAAATTGGCAATGACGATTCATCTCTATGATATAAATATAATTCTAAGCAGATACATAAGAAGGAATAGTAGAATACTATTAAATAGGAATATAAATGAGAGGGTGCGGAGGATCGCTCCATTCTTACTCTTTGATTCCGATCCATATGCCGTTATAGCGAATGGAAAAATTTATTGGATTATAGATGCCTACACATATACAAATAGATATCCATATTCAACTCCATATAACAGAGAAATAAATTATATAAGGAATTCTGTGAAGGTTATAATTGATGCGTATAATGGCAATCTTAGTTTCTATGCCATCGACAATAATGACCCATTGATAGAGACATATATGAAGATATTCCCGGGATTATTTAGGAAATTTGACGAGATGCCAAATGAATTAAAGAGACATATAAGATATCCAGAGGGCTTATTTATTGTTCAAGCAAGGGTTTACGGAATATATCACATGACCGACCCGATGGTATTCTACAACAAGGAGGATCAATGGGTAATTCCAGAGGAGGTTTATGGTCAGGGTGTAAGGCAGGAGATGGAGCCATACTACATAATGACGAGACCGCCTGGTTACGATGACCTGGAGTTTATATTAATGATTCCATTAACACCAAAGAATAAGGACAATATGATCGCATGGATGGTGGCAAGATGTGATTTTGATAGAGGTTATGGGGATTTAATTGTTTACAAATTTCCAAAGGAAAAATTGATTTATGGACCGATGCAGATCGAGGCGAGAATAGACCAAGACGATGAGATTTCACAACAACTCACATTGTGGAGTCAGAGGGGTTCAGATGTTATTCGTGGTAATCTACTTATTATTCCAATTGAGGATTCATTACTCTATGTTGAACCGCTCTACATAAGAGCGGAAAGGGCGACAATGCCGGAATTGAAGAGGGTTATAGTTTCGTATGCTTCGAGGGTCGTGATGGGAAGGAACCTAGATGATGCCTTTGAAAAATTATTCTCAGAAATTAAGGTGGGAAGAATCGAAGAGAAGGAACACGGCAGAGTCGAGGAAATGGAAGAGAGAATGGATATAGAAGAATTAGTAGATCTGGCATTGAAGCATTACTACAATGCGAGAGAGCATATTCGAAATGGAAATTGGAGCGGTTATGGACTTGAATTAGAGAATCTCGAGAAGACACTGCTCGAGATGAAGAATATTACTAAAGTAAAATAAACATCCACCGATTGAAGTCGGTATTAGGTAAAGTCAAGTAGGCTTGTTTGTCTGCAAGTCCGCATATAATATCAGAATCGAAGAATATATCGTGTCTATACTTTGAGTAAAAGTCTAATGTGGATAAGTTGTCCAAAGCTATGAGGAAAAACTTGCAGAGAATTATTTACCTCCGAGGCACGACCTTTCCGTTATCGTCTCGAAGGTAAATTATATATTTAGGATGCGAGAAATCGTTATAAGACTTAAAGTAGCAGTATCTTTGTGATTGGTAATAAAAGGAGGGGAAAATGGCAGATTTGGTAGTAAAGAATGCGAGAATCTTGCTTCCAGATAGGATATTCGATGGTGGTGTTGTAGTGGAGAACGGAAGGATTTCGGGTATAAAATGCAATACAGACCTACCCGATGCCGATGAGATTATAGATGCCAACGGTAATTATCTACTTCCTGGCTTAATCGATTGTCACGTGCATTTCAGGGAACCGGGGGCAAGTTCAAAGGAAGACTGGTTTACTGGCTCTTGTGCGGCAGTGGCTGGAGGCATCACCACGGTCCTGGATATGCCCAACACTCAACCACCAACCATAACCATGGATAGATTAGAGGAAAAGAGGAAAATTGTAATGGATAAGGCACTTGTGGATTATGGTTTTCATTTTGGCGCAACTCTTGACAACAAGAATGATTTAATGAAACTGAATAGAGTGGCATCGGTCAAGTTCTATATGAGTAGAACCACCGGGAATCTACAGGTCGATAGTGAAGCAATAATATTCGAGGACTTTAAGATTCTCTCGGAGAAGAAGATTCCCGCTACAGTCCATGCTGAAAATAACGATATGGTGGAATATTGGCTGAATAAATTAAAAGATAAGAAAGATGCAGATGCGATGGATTATGCAGAATTTAGGAGTAATATATGTGCTGCGAATGCCGTCAATACCGTCCTATTTCTGTCGAGGATTGCCAAAAATAGATTGCATATATGCCATGTCAGTACTGTAGAGGAATTGGAACTTATAAGGAAAAATAAGACAAGCAATATTACAGTTGAAGTTACTCCGCATCATCTCTTTCTAACAAAGAATGATATTAAAAGATTGGGAAATTATTCAAAGGTAAATCCCCCATTAAGGTCGGAGAGAGATAGAAAAGCACTATGGAATGCCATTGAAGAGGGATTAATTGATGTGATTGCTACTGACCACGCACCTCACTTAAAGAAATCAAAAGAGAGGGATATATTGACTGCGAGTGCGGGTCTCCCAGGAATTGAGACGATGCTTCCATTGCTCTTGAATGAAGTCAATAAAGGTAGACTGAGCATATTCAAATTAATAAGATTAACCTCAGAGAATCCCGCAAGAATTTTTAGAATAAAAAATAAAGGCAAGATAGAGATTGGTTATGACGCGGATTTCGTTATCGTTGATATGGATATTGAAAAAAAGGTAAGAAATGAGGATTTATTTACAAAATGTAAATGGAGCCCATTCGATGGATGGAAATTGAAGGGTTGGCCTGTAAAAACATTTATTCGCGGGAATTTGGTATTTGATGAGGGCTCTATAGAGAAGATACATGGGACGGAGGTGGCATATATGGAAGATGGGAGTTGATGGAAATTGATGAAAACGGAACATCTATTGAGTGACATATTTAAGAGTATATTGGATACTATTCAAGCAAATTTACATTTTTTTTATTCTTTTATTTTTGTGTAGATTTATTTAATTTATTTATGCAATGTTTTTGGATATCTACCAAAAAATTAGAGATGAGAAAGATAGCATCCTATGTATCGGACTGGACCCCCCACCAGAGGAATTTTCAGAAAAGGAGCCCGAGGATATATTGAATTTTTGTTTAAAGATAGTTGAAGACACCTCAGAGTATGCATGCGCATATAAGCCAAATACACAATTCCTACTCTTCCCCCTGAATTTAAAGCATCTCAGGGAATTAAACAGTAAAATTCATAAAGAGAAAAGCGTTTCAATTCTCGACCATAAGTTGTCAGACATCGGCTCGAGTAATAAATCTGCAATATTCTGGATAAATAAAGCAAAATTTGATGCATTTACCTTCTCTCCATTTTCCGGTAATGTAAGAGAGACCATAGAAATTGCACACAAATATAATCTTGGCGTCTTCGTTCTTACATTAATGTCGAATTTTGAGAGTAGATGGATTCAGAAGGATGCGAATCTGAATGGCAGACCATTATTTAAAGAAATCGCTATTAGAGCTGAGAATGCCCAAGCAGATGGTCTGGTTATGGGAGCAACAGATAATGTAGATGAAGATGATATCAGAGATGTGAGGAAAATCGTTGATAATGAGGTAATATTGCTATTTCCGGGCATAGGGGCTCAGGGGGGGAACATCCCAAAAATTATGAAAAATTCTGGAAATAATATTCTTATAAATGTATCCAGAGCGATTATCCTCGATAATGATCCAAAAAATAAGGCAAGGGAATTCTATGAGATAATCGGAAGGTATAAGAGGCGATACTCAACGATATAAAAATTTATTCATATCGTGTTATTTTATATGGATAGAAAGACTTAGTAAATTAATCAAGTATTTTTTTAAATTTAAAAAAATGAGGCACAAGGATTTTATAATTGTTGGCGCCGGGGTAAGTGGATTGCTTACAGCATTGGCTCTTGGAAAGGAGGGAAGGGAAGTATTGGTATTGGAAAGGGAAAATTATCTGGGAGGTATGTGTCGCTCATATAATGTTGATGGTTATCAGGTTGATACGGGACCGCACATAATGACACGAATTGCTCAAGGGCCATTGAAGATATTGATGGATAAATATTTTGATATTCTGCCAAATTTTGTACCTCACGGTAAATACTATGTTGTTCTAAATAACAGGGTAAAGCCATTTCCATGGAATTTAAGGGACTGGGTCTCATTTGATTTGATACCGCAGATTGACAGGCTGTATCTCATGAAAACACTATTTAGTATATCATACATACTCAATACCGGTGGGGATATATCAAAGAAATCGGTGGGTGATGTTGTAGGAAATAACCTCAGTGACTCTACAATAAGATTTCTTAATTGTATGTCATATTTTATGACTGGCGCATCGATGAAGAAAGCGCCGGTAGAGAGATTCATAGATGCTGAACATTATAGAACAAAATCCAAGAATTTACTTGATAAAATATATCACATACTTATGAATGAGGGTGCACAGGATCATGCCTATCCCAGGGGTGGTCTCAAGTCATTCATTACCTCAATTCTATCCTCGATCCCAGAAAAAAGGGTTGATATAAGGACGGGGGAGGAAGTTATAAAAATCCATGATAATGAAAAGACGATTGAAACAACAAAAAATGAATACTCATATAATACATTAATATACTCTGGATTTGCTTCAGACATACCAAAACTTGTTGATGACAAACTATCACCAGAATATGTAACCTCTCTAAGTAAACTGCGCAATATTAATACACTGACCATATGGCTGGGTCTAAATAAGAAGATATTCAAAAGGAATGGTTCAGAGATATGGGTTGATTGTGATCCACATACATGGGTAGTGCCCGTATCAAACTACGATAGTTCCCTCGCTCCCAAGGGAAAACAACTCGTTGGTTTTGCATTCAGATTACCTGACAAATTTAATGAAAATAAAGAAAAGAAAAGGGCGTTGGATGCCATATATGAAATAAAGCCGGAGATAGAAAAGAATGTTGATATGATACACCATCAAATACTAATTCCCGAAAAGGCGGTTTATAGTGTAGATACCGTTTTCGCAGATATAAAAACACCGATTGATGGCATATATCTGGTTGGAACAGACACAGAAAGAAGAAGTATGGGAATCACGAGAGCATCTTATTCTGTAAACAGATTATTGTCATATTTGCGCGAGGATGGGCTATTATAACTCTACTGGTTGAAAATTCATCATCCAACACCACATTTTAAACATAAATAACGGTTTTTGGATAAGGAGGTTTCTTTTTTTCTCTCGTTTAAAGCTACAATATCAGAAAAATATGGAGAAACAAACCTAAACCAGAATCTCGTGTAATTATCTGAGATATCATAATACCCCTCCTTCCAAAATAATGGCATTAATTTCCTTACAAATCCCAAATTCTCTAGAACTTAAAGGTTTCAAAATTATCGTTCCCGTTGTTCTTCCATACACTTATTATCACGAACTCCAACCCCTTTCTTTGAAATCTTTTTCCAAGAAATTCCAATTCCTTTTCTCTATTCACAAATTTTTTTCTAATCATAATATATAATCTTGTCTATAATTTAAAAATTTTCTCCAACTCTTTTAAATCAAAGCAATGAACCTTCTTGCCTTCAAACTCATTAATTCTCTTGCTAAAACTCTTGGCAAAGATTGCAAGGCTCTCTTTTCTTTTTTCATTTTGCCATTCTACATACTTGCCTTTTTCAACTAATTCTTTGCAGATTTTCTCGGCATTCACTCTATTTTGCCATTTACACTCGCAAAATAAAATCTCTCTCGTTCTTTCGTTTAGAGCAACTATATCGATCTCCTTATCTTTGTGCCACCACTTACCAACCTTATTAAAGTTTTTTAATTCGTCTATAATTTTTTGTTTGATCAAGTCTTCAATCATATATTCAAAAGAGACTCCAAAATAGTCATTTAAATTACTCTCGATAATTTCTTCAACCACATCAACTTCATTAATCTCCAGATAATCTCTATATGGATAAACAAATTTAAACCAAAATCTGAATAAGGGATCATTAATCTCGTATATGCCCCTTCTCTTCTTACCTAGGGGCAATATATGCCTAAGTATACCCACCTCCTCCAAGGTTGAAAGATATTTCATTAAATTGCTTTTATCCATTCCTACAGCAGAACATAGCTTACCTATTGTTTTATATCCAAAGGAAATGTATTTGAGAACCAATCTGTAAGTTCTGGACTCTCTAAATTCCTGTCTCAACAGGATGAGGGGTTCATCATAGAGATTTCTACCCTTAGTTAATAGGTTCAATCTTATATTTTCGATTAAACTTTTCTTACTATCATAAAATTTCAGATAGTAAGGAACATTGCCAAAAACAAAAAAAACTTCGAATGGATTCTTGAAATACTTAGCAAAATCTTTAAAATTTAAGGGCATCAATCTCCATGAATTCATATTTCTACCATATAATGGCGTGCCCTTTGCGAGAACATCGCTGTCCATAATCGACATTGAAGAGGCACATAAAATTAAAAAGATAATTGTATTAATGAGCAA
>QMZM01000035.1 GCA_003663175.1 Candidatus Altarchaeales archaeon
CGATGGATTTTTAATTTCTGATTTAAGGAAGATTATGGAGTCGATAAATAAAATCTCGGAAGAGACCAACACAGCTATAGTAACGGGAGATACAAAGGTCATTGAGGAGGGAATAGAATTAATAGTAAATACCTCAGGTATTGGATTTGCGAGGAAGATAATCACAGACTCTGGTCTAAAGGAAGGTGATAAAATCATTATTAATGGAACTGTCGGAGATCACGGAATTGCAATTCTTGCAAAGAGAGAGGGTATTGAATTTGAAACCAAACTAAAATCAGATTGTGCACCTCTGCACAGCTTGATAGAGAAAATTCTGAAATATGAAATTCATGCTATGAAAGATCCCACCAGAGGTGGTATAGCAAATGCATTAAATGAATTTGCGGAGAAATCCAATTTGGGAATAATTATAGATGAGGAAAGAATACCATTCAGAGAAGAAGTCAAATCGGCATCTGAAATGCTTGGAATAGATCCCCTTACAGTGGCAAATGAAGGTAAGGTCTTGATTTCTGTTAGTGAGGATGATGCAGAACATGTCCTGAAAGAGATGAGAAAATCTAAATATGGAAAGAATTCTGAAATAATAGGGGAAGTGACTAAGGAAAATAGAGGCAAGGTTATATTAAAAACGATAATTGGCGGAAAAAGGATATTGGAAAAGCCAAGAGGAGACCCAGTTCCGAGGGTCTGTTAGAAGGTTGGCAAAACAGCATTGTTTATAAAATTTCGCTTTAATTCGCATTTGAGAGTTATAGAAAGTGAAGTTCTCCTTCCAAACCAAAATTTGAGAAAATTTTAGAGGAGTTGAAGAAGTGAAGTTAAAGGGTGGCTCTTACAGAGCCAGTTTAGCCCTATATTCTGCCAAAGCGCTTTATGGAATAATTTTTTAATTCTGAATTTTTATTTTATATGGTATTAAAATGGAATTCAGATATCTTGAGGTAAGGGAGGATGAGGTATATAAATGTAATGCGATTCACTCCACATTATTAGATGGTGTAAATGAGGGAATTTCACCGAATACCGTGTTCTTGGAGGAGTGTCCAAGTTATGTATTATCTCTCGGGAGAAATCAGTGTGCTGAAGAGGAGTGTAATCTCGAAGAATGCCGTAAACTTGGGATAAAGATTGAGAGGCGCGAAACTGGTGGAGGAGCGGGATTTATGATTCCGGGGAATACCGCGTGGGGGGTTTGCGTAAGAAAATCAGAAGATATCGTTTCTGGGGATATGATAGAAAATTTCAAGAGACTCTCTGAGGGTGTGATCCTGGGCTTAAGAAAACTTGGCCTGAATGCAAATTTTGCTCCAGTGAATGATATAAATATCGATGACAGAAAGGTAGGGGGTATGACGGCTCTGAGTAAGAGCAATGCACTTCTCGTATATGGTAGCGTTATCTGGGACTTTGATATGGAAATGTATATGAAAATTGCTAAAATTCCAAAACAGAAGTTAAAGAAGAAGGGGGTTTCATCGGCAAAAAAGAGAATTACAACATTAACGGCAGAATTGGGTAGGAGGATTCCACCCGAGGAATTGAGGAGATATTTGCTTGAGGGATTTGAAGAGAGCCTTGGTGTAAAATTGAAGAAATCCGGACTTAATGATAAAGAAATAAAATTATGGAGGGAAAAGATGAAGAAATTTCGAAACCCGGCATTCATATACCGCCCAGGAAGGTGCGATATAGCGAATGTAAATTATATTCATTCTGCAGATAAAGGCATCATAAGGGTTTCGGCATATATTTCAGATAATATAATTCATAAGATTTCACTAAGTGGTGACTTCATGCAGTTGAATGATGTAAGTTTTTCTAAACTTGAGGATATGTTAAGTGGAATCTCGATTAAAGAGGATATAGAGAATATTGTGAATAAATTTCTTAAAGAGAATAATGTTCAACTCATAGGTGCAACATCTCAAGACTTTATAGATGCAATTTCAAATGCAATTAAGCAGTATAGGAATTAAATTTATAATTCTGAATTTCTATGTAATTAATTGGTGAACTAGGCCGGAGGGCTGGGCGTCCTCTGTAATCCCAAACCGTCCTTATGGGGAGGCCGAAGTCTGGGGGGCGATTTATCAACTATGTGTTGGTCTAGGTCTTCGACAATGAGTTCTCGTCTCACCGGGTCACAATGGATGTGAACCGGGTCAGGCCCTGACGGGAGCAGCCCTAAGCATCCTGCGTGATGCTGGTGAGGTGGCGGGAATGAGAAGAGGACCTAGGTAGCCAGCATGTGGTTGATATCTCCACCCCCAGACGCGTTCACCGTTTTAATTATTTGATTAGCGTTAGTATAACCTCAACCAATATTATCGCAATCACTATTCCTATAATAACCTTCGGGTCGATCTTTGGACCACCTTCATCGATATCAAAATACCTCATCAATCCCGCTCCACCGATTGGTCCCTCAACCCTTCTCCTTCTCACTGGTGGCATTTTTAATATTTTTTAATTTTTTTAAAAATTAATTAAAAGTATATTTGTCTGTATTGAATAAAAATTCGTTGCGAATTCCCATTGTAAACCATTGTAACGGGTTAAGGATGAGTGAGAATAGGATATTTATATTATGGATCGTATATATGGGATTTATTGTGTTGGTGCTTCTCTTTATTGGGCTTATGAGCGGTTTTATCGAATTAAGTGATATCTGTGAGGCGACAATACTAAAAGATGCAAAGGATTATTGCTATTTCTTGTCATCTAAGATTAAGAATGATATTGGATATTGTAGAGCGATTGAGAATGAATTCTATAGAGATGAGTGCTATTTATCATTTGCAAAATTGATGAATAATCTATCAATCTGTAATTTGATTCAGATGAGGCTGAAGAAGGATGAATGCTATAGGGATATTGCAATAACTAATGGGGACTATAGAATCTGTAAAGAGATAGGATACTATCTTTATCGAGATTTTTGTTATTTTCGTATTGCCATAAGAGATAATAACTCGGAATTATGTCATAACATATTGGATGAAAATCTTAAAAAGAGGTGTCATGAGGAATTATCCTGATCCCTCGCCCTCTTCAATCTCGCAGTTGAGACAAGTGATTGCCACGCAAATGCTATCCTCTCAAGGTAGTTTGAGAATGTTAACGATTCTTTAAGAATGAGTCCCCTCCCCTTCCCCAATCTACCAACCAGTTCCCTCTCTCTCTTTATAAGCCCGAATCTCACGAGTTTTGGAATTATCTTATTCTCCAGGGTTGACCTCGAATAATTCTTTTCCCTCAGAAATTTTGATATCTCCTTCTTTGTTATGGATTCCCTCTCGAGCAATACTCCAATAAAATCCGTCGCAATTTTAAAATAGGTTGGTTGATATTTTCTCGGGAATATGAAGTCAATTACATCATCAATACCCCAGATTATGTTTTTGTCTAAACCACCTTTATTCTTTATCTCTGGACCATAATGCGATGGAATCCACAAACTTTCCATCACCGGAATTCCCTTAGTGGGCGGTAATTTTGGATTGGGGTTTCCCCTTCTCTTTGCCATTTTTCTCTCAACGAAGACCTCCACAATCAAAATTGAATTGTCAACATTTTAGCGAATCTATTGCCGAGATAAATATTTCGGCGTGCTTCTTCTCAATAATTAGTGGTGGTAAAATTCTTAGAATGTTATTGGAGTATATCGTCAAGATTCTCCTATCAATCAATTCAAGGGTTGTTTTCTTTGCGTCACTCACTTTTATACCTATCATCAGTCCTCTTCCTCTGATCTCCATAATATCTTGAAGTTCATTAATGATGTAATTTCCAATTTTATCCGAATTTTTAATTAAATTTTCTCTTTGAATTATTTCAATCGTCTTTTTTGCAACCTCACACGCCAATGGATTTCCAACAAATGTTCCGCCGTGCTCTCCCTTATCAAAATCCCCACAATTATAAACGATGGCGCCTATTGGAAATCCTGCCGCCATGCCCTTTCCAACACATAATATGTCTGGCTTTATTCTATGCCTCTGAAACTCGAACATGACCCCCGTTCTCCCAAATCCAGTTTGTATCTCATCCAGTATAAGAAGCACATCCCTCTCCTCGGTTATCTCTCTGACCTCCCTCAGGTAATCGTCGCCTGGAATTATTACGCCAGATTCCCCCTGAATCGGTTCGAGAATTACTGCGGCCGTATCTTCAGATATTAATTTTTTTAATGATTCGATATCATTATATCTCGCAAATTTTACCCTTGGAAGGAGAGGATAGAATGGCTTTTTATATTTTTCATTCCATGTCAGACTTAAAGAGCCAAGAGTCCTGCCATGAAATGCATTCTCCATCGCGATAATCTCTTTTTTGCCCGTAACCTTCCTTGCAAGTTTTATTGCAGATTCCACCGCTCCAGTTCCATCATTAGTTATAAATACCCTTTTCAAGCCACTGATCCTTGTAAGTAATCTCGCCAATTCTAATTGTGGAAGTGTATAAAACCAATTTGAAACATGCATTAATTTCTTTGATTGATTTGCAATTACTTTAATGATCTCTTCATTTGAATGTCCGAGCGAACAAACCGCAATCCCTGAGAACATATCGAGAAATTTATTATTATTTAGGTCATAGAGATACATCCCCTTTCCCCTGACAATAGTCACGGGAAGCCTTGAGAATGCCCTCGAATAAACCTCCTTTTCAATATCTTCAACTTCTTTCTGATTCATTTTAATTCCATTACACTATAGACAGATAATAAATCAACATCGGTCTTAACACAACCACTCTTCAGTAGGATTATCCCCTGACACGGGATTCCCATATTTGAAACTTCCAAGAGACCCATATTCACCTCATAGGGGCAGCCAATTCCGATAACCGCTCTTGGCTTGGTTCTTTGAATTATTCTCTTAACGAAGCCACCTCCGGGAGCAATGTAAGCCCCTTTATAGCCCAATTTATTGGCTTTTTTTGTTATCTCGTATATCTTACACTTACCACAGCCCACGCACCTCGCACCATCAACAGAACTAAAACTCGCCGGACACTCGGTATCTCTTAAACATTGAGGCAATATGATAATTCTCTCACTGTATGGAACCTCTGAAAATTTCTTTTTTAGGAGCATGTTCCTCATCTCCGCATTTACTATATCAACCATAGCATCATTCCCGCCAAGTATTGAAATTACCTTTTTTGACGGCAAATAGAGAAAATCAAGTATGGAAAGCAACACCCTAAGAAATATTGAGGTCAGTCTCGATGATGCACCTCTAATAAATTCCCTCTTCCTAAAGAAGAGATATGACGATACAACTCCAATAATAAGCAAAATCAGAAATATTCCAAATCCTATTAATGACAAAATTCCAATATATGCAAGCACCTCTTGAGATAAAAATTCGGTCATTTTTCCTCGAATTTCCATTACATCTGAATCGATTTTAGTATCTCAATTGCCTTCCGCAGGTCATTAATCTCGGAGCCGCCATAACTTATTCTTATGCATCCCTTACCAGATGGTCCAAACGGACTTCCGGGGATCGCAGCAACCCCATTCTCAAGTAGTTTGTCACAATATTCAATATCATCCGAATTAATCTTGGGGAAGAAATAAAATGCACCTCCCGGCTTCTCAAGTATCGGATAAATCTCCTTGAGATTCTCGAAAAGGAAGTCCCTCCTCTCTCTCAGTTCCGATACCATTCTATCTACATAATCTCTAATATCTTCTGAAAACGCCGCAATTGCTCCATACTGAACGAAGGATGTAGCACAGGAAACACTCTGGGTTTGGATTAGATTCATCTTATCAATTACCTCCTTTATTGGGCATGCGCCATATCCCAATCTAAACCCCGTCATCGAAAATTCTTTTGAGAAGCCATTCACTGTGATCGTGTTTTCATACATGCTGCCAATGCTTATATGCCTCCCTTCATATATGATCTTTTCATATATCTCATCCGATAGAATAAACGAATTCTTCCTCTCTGCAATATCAACAATTCTTTCCATTATCTTCTTGCTATAAACCGCGCCGGTGGGATTATTCGGTGAATTTATAAATATCAATCTTGGATTTGAATTTTCCAATACTGAGAAGAAATCCTCATCTGGGATAAATCCGTTTTCTGCCTTTAATGGTAGCCAGACAACCTTGCCTTCTGCAATCCTGACAATTGATTCATAACTCACCCATGATGGATCCGGTATTGCAACCTCATCGTTTCTGTCTATTAGAGCCATAACTGCCTCAAAGATAATCTGTTTTGCACCGACACTCACTATAATCTTCTCCACATCGAGGTTATGAATTTTATTCTCTCTTTCTAACTTTTCGAGTATCTTCTCCCTTAGCTCTACAATGCCCCTGCTTTTTGTATAGAAGATTTTGCCTCCATCTAATGCATCCTTTGTGGCTTCCTTTATCTGCGTTGGAGCATCGAAGTTCGTTCTACCGATCGTTAAATCTATTTTATTCTTTGCCAACGCGGAGTATTTGAATGTTGCAGATTCATCTAAGCATTCTACCCTCTTTGCAAAGATGCTATTTGCCATTTCAACAATTTCAACAAAATATGGATTTTATAGATTTTTACCGATTGACTACTAAATTATATATTCCTCTTTCATTAAAAATTTTAAAAGATGGATCTGAAATTTGATCTTAGGGAATGGTTAACGGAAGTCGTAGAAATGCTTGTTATTCTTGGGGCAATTATACTCCTGTCGCGCCTCTTTCTGGGTGCAGATATGCTCGTTCCACTGGTTGCGGTAACATCGCAGAGTATGTTGCATGTTAGTGATTCGTGGAAGGTATGGCTTCAGGAGCATGGAATCTCAAAAGATAGAATCGAAAAATTCCCGATGCAGAATGGATTTGCAATGGGTGATATGATTGTAACGATAACTCCAGATGGTGAGGGCACGATAATAAGACTATTTCCAGATACACAACTCGGAGATGTCATAATCTATAGAAGGGACAAACTACATCCTGGGAATGAGCCGATTATTCATAGAGTTGTTGGAATTGTCTATGTAAGGGATTGGGATATTGAAGGGATTGAAGGGACATTAGATTGTCTATCTGAAGATGATTTTAGAAATAAATTCATTCCATACATAAGGGATTGTATAGATGGTAAAAGATGTCCGTATAGGGAATTTCCAAAGACGGGGACATTCAAATTCTTTATAACAAAGGGTGACAATAACCCGGTATCTGACCAATGTGGCATCGGAACTGGGATCGCACTGCCGGTAAATGAAGAGCAGTTGACTGCGAGGGGTTGGATAAGACTGCCATATATTGGTTGGCTAAAGTTATTAATGAACTATATTCTGGGAATTTAGAATCTTATTTTGTAGGCTGCTAAAGATGACAAAAACTTGAATTTCTTGGGTTTTACCAGTAAGCAGGGAATCCTAGAATGCTGAACAACCTTGTACGCAACCGCACCCAATAGAAATCTTCTAACACCGAACATACCATGAGAACCGATAATAATCATATCATAATCGCCACCTTCTGCCTCCTTCAGTATTTCTTCCGGTGGAAAGCCATGTCTCAGTTCAATATTTGCACCTATAGAATTTTTCTCAAGCAATTTTGCAGTCTCCTTCAATATTCTTGATTCTGGAGTATCTATCTTTAAGAATTGCTCGACTGTTTCATCAATCCCAAAACTCCTGAACATTTCTGGGACATTGGGGAGTACATGAAGCAGAGTTACCTCCGCGTTAATTGCCCTTGCAATCTTAACGCCGAAATTCATTACTTCTCTTGAATATTTTGAGCCACCACAACACATTAGAATCTTCCTAAGTTTATTCCTCCTCTCTCTAACGATCAGCGCCGGAATCTCAACACACTGAACGATTCGATATGCGACATCGCCAAATAAGAACCTCTTTATCGAACTCATTCCGTGTGAGCCAAGAACTATTAAATCGTAATTCTTTTTTGCTTCATCAATTATCTTTAATTCGGGTTGACCCCTTCGCGTCTTTGTTTTCGGTTTTATATTAAATTTCTCCAAAATCCCTATCGCATTTTTTAATATCTTCTTAGAATTGTCAAATTTTGGATTTTCAATAACATGTAAAACAACAACCTCGGCATCAAATGCCTTTGCTAATAATCCACCAAAGTATATTGCATTTTCCGATATCTTTGAGCCATCTGCACACATGAGTATTTTCATTCCAACCACCTCATTATATTGCACCAATTGATGATAATTTATACAATACCATTAATGCTCCAATGATCGGGAGTAATGAGAAATACAGCCGGATCCTCGGACCCGAAATGTATCTCGTCAGTACCGCACCCATCTGGGCACCAATTGCTGCACCGGTATGCATAACCAATGCTATCATAATATCAACATTGCCCTTTATAGCGTGAGTGAGGCTTCCGTAACTTGAGGATATAACGATCTCAAACAAATCTGTTCCAATTGCCACATGAGTGGGGCAACCAACGAGGTATACGAGCAGTGGCATCCTTACAAAGCCACCTCCAACACCAAGAAGACCGCTCAATAGACCGGAGATAAATCCAACGAGTAGGATTATCCATATCGAGATTGACTCGATCCCAGATTCCGGTAAAGAGATGTATGGAGGAATATTTACCCTCCGAATTTTCCTCGTAACAGATTTGAATGCAACTACATCCCCCACCGGAAGCTTCTCAACTCTCGATACCCTTAACGCCTTCTTACTCTCCCAGGCAACAAATATTGAGATAAATGTCAATATTGAGACATATAGCAGACCAATTACAACATCGATCTTCCCAGTATCTTTTAGAAATTCAATTATCTGTGCCCCAATTTCTATTCCAATTATGGTTGAAAATACCATTATAAACCCAAGTTTTATATCGACATGACCCAAGGATCGGTGTTTTTTTGCGGCAACAATCGATTTTCCGACCATATGTGTCAGGTCAGTTCCAACAACAAAATTCATTGGGATTCCGAGGAGATACATGATTGGACTTGCAATGAAGCCACCACCAACACCAAAGAATCCACCCAATGCCCCAACAATAAAGCCCAATACTATTAGATACACAACATTTACTTCAACTCCGGAGATCGGGAAATACATCTTTCTAAATATTCTAAATATTAATCCAATATATTTGATTCTAATCTGTCCACAATTGCAGATGTTACATACTCAAATAGAAATCCCTGACCAATTATGAATAAAAGAGTTAAAATTGCATAAATTTTTAAATCCTCTATAAAAAATCTATTGAAGGGCTTTGAGATCAATTTTATCACAATTATCAGATATATTGCAATGAAGATTCCATACATAAATAACTCCAAGAAGATTCTCAGAATTGTGTTTCTCATTTTAATAAATTTTTTAATAAATTTAGAAATCTAATCTTATATTTGGCACCTTATCGCTTGATGGTGTGACAACTACAGGGCACGGGAGCTTCCTACTAACCTCCTGAACGACCTTCTCCGTGACCCCTCCAAGGATCTTTCTATGAACATAATCCTTACCACTTGCACCCATCACAACAAGTATAATATCGTCATTTTGATTAACATATCGAATTATTTCTTCGTGGGGAAATCCCTCCCTTATGGCAGTATTACAAGGGATGTTATTTTCTTCACACATTTTTTTAATCAAATTTACACTCTTCCTTGCTTCCTTCCTCAGTTCCTCAAGAAATTTTCTTTCAATAGACAGCCAACCCACTCCCCCCGTAAATGAACTTGCGATATTCTTTAATTTGTATTTATTTATAAC
>QMZM01000036.1 GCA_003663175.1 Candidatus Altarchaeales archaeon
AAAAAAGGATCAATTCAACATTATTTTTCAAAAATTCTCTGCATGCATTTTTTGTGTCATCTGCCGTTGTCTTCTCTCCAGTTCGATACACAATTCTATAATTAAAATTCATTTCCTTTAGAATGGATCCGCCCATTTCTCCAGAGCATGTAATGAATTCGATCTCCAAATTTTTCAATCTTCCCAGAGCCAATCTCGCCCTCTCCCTTGCTATCGGCCTTGCCCCCAATCTAATTGCCTCTTCCACGAGGTTATCGGTTCCTTTTAAGCCAACTCTACCGCCCATCCCAGCAATTGGATTTATGAGAAATCCTATCTTCATTTGTACCATTCAAGACTCTCGGAGACATAGTTTATAAATTCGATAAAGAAATTCTTCGTCTCTTTATTCATTTGCGTTTTTTTGATTAGGTTAATTGCTCTTTTCGCATGCTCCCTTGACCTCTCTTTTGCCTTTTCAAGTCCATATTTTCTCATTATCTCTATTGCGGTATTAATTTCCTTTTTGCTTGGATTTTCCTTCTTTAGAATTCTCCTTAATCTTCCAGACTCATCTTCCGGTGAATTTTTCAGTGCATATACAACATGTAGAGATTTCTTCCCCAATACAACATCCCCGCCAATAGGTCTTCCATACTCACTTTCTGTTCCGAATGTTCCTATTATGTCATCTTGAATATCGAAGGAGTAGCCTATATTTGATGAACATTCAATCAGCAAGTCTTTTTCTTCCTTTGGGGCATTTGCCAAGATCGCTCCAGTGAGCATTGTTGCCCTAAATAGAGAAGAGGCACGTTTTGATGCCATCTTATACCACTCCCTAATGCCCGGCTCTCTATACTCAAATAATATGTCCAAGACCTGGCTTTCATTCACATTTCTATAGTCCCTGTTAAGGAGATCTATTACATCATGAACCAGGATTCTATCAAAATCTGATTCGAGAATTGCATTTAATGCTAATGCATAAAGGATATTTCCAGAGAAGATTGCGGTACTTTCGCCAAATCTACTTGAGATATTCTCAAATATCTTATGAAATGCCTTGCCCCCCCTCCTAAAATCATCTTTATCTACCAAATCGTCATGAATTAGAATTGAATGCCTATACAACTCTATTCCAACACACACACTCAATATAGAATTATCTATCTCATCGGTATAGCCCTTATAAACAAGAAGAGTACTGCAAGACGCCAATCTCTTTCCCCTTCTCATTACATATTCCCTTAAATTTTCATAAACATTTGAAATAAATTTATGGTAGGAATTGGTCTCTTTAATTCTCTGCTCGAAGAATTCCTCGACCTTCCTTTCTATTAAGGTTCCGTATTCATCTAAAATCTCATCTGCATGTTTCATTTAGGGATTAAATCCTTGATAAATTTGCTAATGCCTTCTTTACCAATTCCTCTGGATACTCGTAGTCCGGTAATTTTCCTTCATAGTATGCATCATATGCAGATAAGTCAAAATAGCCGTGACCACTATTATTAAACAGTAGAACCTTTTCTTCTCCAGTTTCTTTACATCTTAATGCTTCGTCTATAACTGCCTTTACGCAGTGTGCGGTTTCCGGAGCAATCAAAAAACCCTCCGTCTTTGCAAACAAATCTGCAGCCTTAAATACCTCATTCTGGTAGAATGCTCTCGCTTCTATTATCCTCTCATTTACAAGTTTACACAACAATGGGGCATCCCCATGATATCTTAAACCCCCGGCGTGAATCGGTGGTGGAACAAAGTCATGCCCTAAGGTATACATCTTAAGCAATGGTGTCATCTGTGCTGTATCGCCAAAGTCGTAGGTGTAGATTCCCTTTGTCAGGGTTGGACAAGCCATCGGTTCGCATGCTATTACATCTAAATCTGGCTTTTTTCCATTTAATTTATCCTTAACAAATGGAAATGCCAATCCAGAAAAATTACTCCCGCCCCCAACACAACCAAAGACCATATCTGGATACAAATCTATTGATTCTAATTGCCTTTTCGCTTCCAAGCCGATAATTGTCTGATGTAATACTACATGATTTAAGACAGAGCCGAGAGAATATTTTGTGTCGTCATGTGTTGCTGCATCTTCAATTGCTTCAGATATTGCAATACCTAAACTTCCCGGGGAATTTGGGTCCTTTTCAAGAATCCTTCTCCCCGCTTGAGTAACATTGCTTGGGCTTGGTATGCATTCAGCACCCCATGCCTTCATAAGGATTCTTCTGTATGGTTTCTGCTCATAACTTATCTTTACCATATAAATTGTGCATTCCAAATCGAATAAACAAGTTCCAAATGCCAATGCTGAGCCCCATTGTCCGGCCCCGGTCTCGGTAGTTAATCTCTCTACTCCCTCCTTCATATTATAGTATGCCTGAGCGATAGCAGTATTTGGCTTATGGCTTCCGGGCGGTGAAACACCCTCCCATTTATAGAAGATTTTCGCTGGTGTTTTTAATTTCTTCTCCAATTTTACGGCCCTATACAATGGCGTAGGTCTCCAGATTCTATAGACATCCAAAATTTCTTCTGGAATTCTTATATATTTTTCTTGACTTACCTCCTGCTTAATTAATTCCATTGGAAAAATAATCTTTAAATCATCCGGCTTAATTGGCTCCTTTGTAGTGGGATTTAGTGGTGGGTCTAATGGTGTTTTTAGGTCTGCTTGTATATTGTACCATCTCTTCGGTATTTCATCTTCATCCAAGAATATCTTTGTTACTTCCATTTTTATCACCAAGATGTGGTGTTACTCTTAAGGAATTAAGATTATTAAGGAATTAAAGATTATATAAGGGTTATGTCATAGTGGTGCCCTTCTTTAATTCCATAGCAAATTTTTCCAATCTATGCAGCATTTTCTCTCTGTTGTTTAGATATTCTTCAATTATCCTGACAAATGCGCTACCGACAATTGCACCATCTGCCCCAATCCTTATAACATTCCTAACATGCTCGGGTTTTGAGATACCAAAACCAACGGCAATTGGAATCTTCGGATTAAATTTATTAATCCTCATCAGTGTTGGTTTAATTTTCGTAGATAGATTCTCCCTTACACCAGTAACCCCCAACAGAGAAACCACATACAAAAATCCCGTTGCTTCCTTTAAAATCTTCTTCAACCTTTCCTCTGTTGTTGTTGGCGCTACCAGAAATATCAAATCCAGGTTGTAATCTCTACATGCTCTCAATAATGCCTCAGACTCCTCAATCGGCAGATCTGGGACAATTATTCCAGAAATTCCAGAATTCCTACAATCCTTTACAAATTTCTCCAATCCCCTCTGCAGAACGAGGTTATAGTAGGTAAGACAAATCTTCGGAATCTCGTACTTAATTTTTTTAACGATCTTAAAATACAAATCTGGGTTCATACCATTTCTTAGACTCCTTTCACTCGCTCTCTGTATTACCACGCCGTCAGCAATCGGATCGGAAAATGGCAATCCCAGCTCAATAATATCTATGCCACCCTCGATTAGGGAACCAACGATATCTACGGTAGATTCCAATTCCGGGTCGCCAACTGTTATGAAGCCAATTAGTGCCCCTTCTTTCCTTTCTTTTAATTCCATAAATTTCTCCTCTATCCTCATAGTTCCACACCCAATTCCTTAGCAACTACAAATACATCCTTATCGCCCCTCCCAGAGAGATTCACGATGATTATGTCATCCCCATTCATTTTCCCTGCAAATCTGAATGCATGATACAAGGCATGACACGGCTCCAATGCCGGAATTATGCCCTCATTCTCGGACAATTCCATAAATGCTTTTAATGCCTGTTCATCGGTTGCATATAAAACCTCTAATCTTCTTTTCCTTAATAGATACGCCAATTCTGGACCGACCCCTGGATAATCCAAGCCAGCCGCTATAGAATACGATTCGCTTATCTGACCATATTTGTCCTGCAATAATTTTGTATACATTCCGTGTAAAACGCCATCAGTTCCAGCATATAATGTCGCACCATGCTTCCCTGTCCTTATTCCTTTTCCACCAGCCTCAACACCAATTAATCTGACATCCTCTCTCAGAAAATCGTAGAAGATTCCCATGGCATTACTCCCACCACCAACACATGCAAATATTATATCTGGCAATTTCTCTTCTTTTCTTAAAATCTCCTTTTTTGTCTCCCTACCGATAACCCTCTGAAATTCTCTCACGATCATGGGGTAGGGATGTGGTCCAACGACACTTCCTATGAGATAATAAGTATCATCGACATTTGCCAACCAATCCCTCAGTGCCTCGTTTATGGCATCCTTCAGGGTTTTAGAGCCAGACTTTACGGGAATAACTTTTGCCCCTAAAAGTTCAATCCTAAACACATTCAACTTTTGTCTCTCCACATCCTCTTCACCCATATAGATTTCACACTCTAAGCCAAGGGCAGAGGCTGCCATTGCGGTTGCAACTCCGTGTTGTCCAGCACCGGTCTCCGCTATAATCCTTTTCTTTCCCATTTTTTTCGCCAGTAAGGCCTGTCCCAAGGTATTATTTAACTTGTGGGCTCCACCATGAACGAGGTCTTCTCTTTTCAGATAGATTTTTGCCCCCCCAAGTTTTTCCGTCAAATTTTTAGCATAATAAAGGGGAGTAGGTCTCCCAGCAAATTCTCTGAGATAGTAATTCAATTCATTCTGAAATTCCTCATCATTGATAAATTTCCTAAAACCACTCTCCAATTCCTCAAGAGCGGGCATCAAGACCTCTGGAGCAAATTTTCCACCATATATATCAAATTTTCCAATTTTATTTGGCAGTTTCATCTTCATTTCTTCCTTAAGTGCTATCGAGCATTAGCGAAGATAGCACATTTCTCGTCGGGAAATTCCGACGTGCAAACCTTCCACCATATATATCAAATTTTCCAATTTTATTTGGCAGTTTCATTTTTGGCATTCCTTATAAATTCTTCAACCTTCTTTTTATCCTTTTTTCCGGGCTTAGATTCGACTCCGCTGCTAACATCCACTGCATACGGCTTAACCTTTTTTATTGCCTCTCTAACATTCTCTGGATTCAGACCACCGGCGAGTATCACCGGCTTCTCAACATTTTTCACCACATCCCTGCTTATATCCCAGTCATGGGTCTTTCCCGTTCCCCCCAGGGAGTTGGGGGTCTTAGTATCGAGAAGTATCGCATCTGCAACCTCTTCATATCTTCTTGCATTCTCTATGGCATTTTCATCAACTGGAATATGCTTTATTATCCCAAGATTCGTATCCTCCTTTATCCTTCTGAGAAATTCGATTTCAATATCTTGATATAATTGCAGATATTGGATTCCAATTCTACTTGCATATTTTACAAGGTTCAGATCTTCAGATTTCAGAACTAAGACCCTCGAAACAAAAACCGGAATTTCTTGGCAAATCTTTGCTATTTCTGAAATTTTTAAGAATCTCGGAGATTCATCTATGGCAATAAAGCCAAGCGCATCCGCTCCATATTTTACCGCCATTGATGCATCTTCCCTGTTTGTTATCCCACAGATTTTGACCTTAGTCATTTTCTACAAACCATTTAACCATTTTCTCTATATCTTGAGACCGCATTATAGATGTTCCGATCAATATGGCGTCTGCACCGGCATTTAAAACCCTCTTAAGGTCCTCTCTGCTATTAATACCACTCTCGCTAACGACTATCTTATCGCTCGGAATTTCTCTCGCCAATGTCTCTGTAATCCTCAAATCGATCTCCATTGTCCTTAGATTTCTATTGTTAATTCCGATCAATCTCGCACCAGAATTCAGCGCAAATTTTAAATCCTCTTTTGAATGAATTTCAACCAAGGCTTCCATTCCCAATTCGTGAATTTTTTCAACAAATCTCCTTGTCTTATCTCTTAGGAGAGATGCTATTAAAAGAATACAATCTGCTCCATTTGCATAACTTTCATAAATCTGAAATTCATCGACTATAAAATCCTTCCTCAAGACTGGAATGCCCAGATTTCTCTTTATAATTTTTAAATCATCTATCTTTCCATCGAAGTGTCCATCTGTCAATACAGATACCGCACACGCTCCTCCCCTCTCCATCGCTCTACCAGCCTTTAGCAAATCAATTTCCCTGATTCTGCCGAGAGACGGGCTTCTCCTCTTTATCTCCGCTATAATTGGATTTTTTCCATCTCCCTTAACATTTTCTATTGCATATATTAGACTCCTCCTTTCCTTTATCCTTCTGATCTCATCCAACTTTTCACTCTCTATTGTATCAAAATTAAATCTCATTTTTTGCAGAATTCTATAAATTCATTTAATTTCTTATATGCGTTTCCACTTTCAAGAGTATCTCTTGCTATCTCTAATCCATGTTCCAAGTCGTCCGCAATTCCACCAACAACAATACCGCCAGCAGAATTTATCAATGTAATGTTGGTTTTTGCATCATCTCCCTCGCAAGATAAAATTCTCCTCAGGATTGATGCGTTTTCCCTCGCATCTCCCCCCCTCAGTTCTCTTACAGATCTTCTCTTCATACCAAAATCCTCTGGCTTTATGAAATATGTCCTTATCTCATCATCCCTCAACTCAGAAATCTTCGTCTTTCCACATATCGAGATTTCATCCATTCCCGGCTCTCCGTGAACCACCATCGCCCTCCTCAAACCCAAAATTTTAAAGACTTTCGCCAATTTTTCTGTCAATTCGGCACTAAAGACACCCATTAATTGCGATTCAGCAAATGCCGGATTTGTTAATGGTCCAAGAATGTTGAACACGGTTCTAAAACCCAATTTCCTTCTAACTGGCATCACATACTTCATTGCCGAATGATGTAATGGAGCAAACATGAATCCAATTCCAATCCTTTCTATGCATTCTTGAATCTTCTCAAATTCCAAATTTAAATTTATTCCCAATTCCTCAAGGACATCTGCAGAACCACAATTTGAAGTAATTGATCTATTGCCGTGTTTTGCAACACAAATCCCAGAGCCAGCAACTATAAACATCGATGTTGTTGAGATATTGAATGTGCCAAGATCATCGCCACCGGTCCCACACACATCAACCAATGATTTTACTCTTGGCTTTATTTTTATGCAAAACTCTCTCATCGCCCTTGCAAATCCGGCTATCTCTTCTGGGGTTTCCCCCTTCATTCTCATAGCCGTGAGAAATGCGGAGATCTCCACCTGACTTAAATTTCCAGACATTATGGCTCTCATCACTCTGAAGGATTCCTCTTCACTCAAATCCTTTCCATTTATAACCCTCTCCAGAACATCTCTCATCCTCAACACCTCAAGAAATTTTCTATTATCTTAATTCCATTCTTTGTTAGAATTGATTCTGGATGAAATTGAAGTCCATAAACTGGGAAATCTCTATGCCTTATACCCATTATTTCATTGTCATCCATGCTGACTGCAATAATTTTAAGAGACCTCGGGAAATCCTCACCATCGACAACTAAGGAATGATATCTTGTCCCAATGATGGGATTCTCCAATCCATTAAAGATTTCATCATCATTATGCTCAATGAGAGAGGTTTTTCCATGCATTAAAATTTTTGCATTTCTTATCTTAGCTCCAAAAACATACCCTATACACTGATGTCCCAAGCAAATTCCAAGAATTGGTATTCGTTTATAAAATTTTTCAATGATCTCGTTTGAAATTCCGGCATCTTCCGGTCTCTTTGGTCCGGGAGAGATGATGATGTGGGTTATGGAATTCTCTTCTATTATTTCATTAATCGCGGAAAGATCTTCATTATTTTTAACAACGATCGGACTTTTCCCAAGGATTCCCACATACTGCACCAGGTTGTAGACGAACGAATCTATGTTATCAATTACTAAGACACTCATTCTGCCACCTCCAAAGCCTTTAACATTGCTCTCCCCTTGTTCATTGTTTCTTCATATTCCCTCTCTGGCTTAGAATCAGAAACTATTCCCGCCCCAACCTGGATATGAGCCATTTTCTTCTCAAAATCGATGGTTCTTATTGTGATTGCGGTATCGATATTTCTCGTGAACGAGAAGTATCCAACACAGCCAGCATATATGCCCCTCCTTGTGGGCTCTAATTCATCGATGATCTCCATCGCCCTAACTTTTGGTGCTCCGGAGACAGTTCCAGCGGGAAATGTCGCTTCTAATGCGGAGAATTCATCACTACCATTTTTTAATTTTCCTGTTATCTCTGAAACAATGTGTTGAACATGTGAAAATTTTTCTATCTTCATAAATCTTCTCACTCTTACAGACCCAAATTCTGAGACCTTTCCGAGGTCATTCCTTCCGAGGTCAACGAGCATTACATGCTCTGCCCTTTCCTTTTCATCATTAATTAATTCCTCTTCCAATCTTTTATCCTCTTCATCATTATTGCCTCGAGGTCTCGTCCCGGCAATTGGATAGGTCTCAATAATCCCGTTCTCAACCCTGAGGAGCATCTCCGGGCTCGAGCCGACTATTTTTCTTTTTCCGAGGTCAAGGAAATACATATACGGTGATGGATTTATCTCTTTTAATCTCCTATAAACGAGGAATTCATCTCCCTGGAAATCGGTATCGAGCCTTTGAGAAAGAACAACCTGGAAGATATCCCCGGAATAGATGTAATCCTTTGCTACCCTGACACACCTCTGAAATTCATTTCTCGTTAGATTTGATGAGAAATCTATACAATTTCTGCCACACACGCTAAAATTTGAATTGGAGTTAGATATCCGCTCTGAGATCTCGTATAACTCATTAAGAACCGCCTCCCCGTCGACCTCGTCATCACTATCGCAAAATTCATGCGATACCAGATATGTCCTACCATACTTGTGATCAAAGATGACATTGTTCTTACATAGAACAAACTCGCAATCTGGGTGCTTAAGATCGTCTCTTGCTCCCCCATTGAGGTCAATATAATAACGAATCAAATCATAGGAAAAATATCCAACAAATCCACCAAAAAATCTTGCTATTGACTTCGAGTTCAGTTTGAATTGAAGTATTAGGTTTCTCATAATCTCCAAGGGATTATTGCCTTCTATCTTCAGATCTCTCAATCCCGGGTCATTAATTCTAACATCAATATCGGAATCCTTCACGGTCAACTTCAATACAGGATTGAAACCAATAAATGAATATCTTGCTATTTTTTCGCCACCGTCGGATGATTCTAAGAGGTAGGTATCCTCACCCCTTACTGCGTTATAGACATCCTCTGGATTCCTTTCTTCGATTTCAATATAAACAGGATATACTATTTTCTTCATGTAATTTATATACAATTTTGTATATAAAAATTCATTTATGCCCATATTAGTTCGTTTTATGCAGAGTTCGTCCCCTTGGATTAATTTATAAATAAATCGGAGGAAGATAGGCTGGTAATGATGGCAGAAAGATAAAGAGATTGTATGGTTGCTCTAAACGAAAGAACGGAATGAATTTTATTAATGAAAAATTTCAATTATATATCATCACAAGTAAACAAGATGAATAAAAAGGCAGTTATAGCGATAATACTTACACTAATTTCAATTTCAGCAATTCAGAATACATGTGGAACTATAATATCAATAACCCTGAACTATC
>QMZM01000037.1 GCA_003663175.1 Candidatus Altarchaeales archaeon
CGCACACCGGAGAGTATAAGGTGATACTATAACCCTATATGGATCCACTACAATATACATTAAGATTGATAATAAATAAATCCATCGTTCCAAGACAAGGGAGAATGGTTTTAATTTTTACGGGTGATTTCCAATCATTCTCAGCCCCAATTTCTCATCAATTCCAAGCATTATATTCATGTTCTGCACCGCCTGTCCAGATGCGCCCTTGATTAGATTATCTATTGCGGAGATTATTATAGTTCTGTTAACATTTTCATCGTAATGAACACTCAAATCACAGAAATTCGTGTTTATCACATCTTTTAGCGTTGCATTCTTGACGATCCTGACAAAGAACTCATTCTCATAATAATTTATGTAGTGCGTCTCCAACTCATCCACATGACCAAAGAGATAGACATTTGACAAAATACCTCTTATAAGTGGCATCAATATTGGTGTGAATCCTATCTTAACACTCTTAAAAATTTTTGATAGAATGAATTCCATTTCTGGTCTGTGTCTGTGTTTTATTATGCTATAGGGTTTTAAATTGTCATGCACTTCTGGATGATGCAGAAAGTGAGATGGTTTTGCCCCCGCCCCGGATGTCCCAGATTTCGAATCAATAATAATTCCCTCTGTATTAAATTTATCCTCAAATTTTGATAATGGCAATAATGCCAATAAAACTGATGTGACATAACATCCTGGATTTGCTACGAGTTCTGCCCCTCTTATCTTCTCTCTAAATAACTCCGGCAGACCATAAACTGCCCTCTCTATCAACTCTGGACACTCATGTCTCTGATAGAATTCCTCATAAATCTCCTTACTTAATCTAAAATCTGCCGATAAATCAATTATCTTCATCCCTCTATCTATTAACTCCGGAACGATCTTCATTGATGTTCCGTGAGGAGTTGCGAGAAAAACAACATCAGAATCTATCTTATCAATCTTCAAATCCTCAAATTTTCTATCAAATATCCCACGCAAATTTCTATGCAACGAAGAGACCTTTTCCCCCTTAAATCTTCTGGAGATCGGTATTATCTCATCAACCTCGGCATGATTAAGCAATATCCTAATTAACTCAGAGCCGGTATAACCCGATGCTCCAATTACGGCTACATTTATCATTCTCTATTTCGCCAGTTTTATATCCGACGCCTTAATCGTTTTCCTTCCAGCGTGTCTTGCAAGCTTTGCAGCCCTCTCCGCAATCTCTACAGCTTTTTCCTCTAATATATCTCTCAATGCCATCGTTGCATCCTCACTTACTCTAATGTCGCCTCCGGACCTTCTTATTATCCTTTCAATTGGTGCAAGTGGTAACTCTGCCATAATGCTATTATTTAATTTATTATATAAAAATTGTTGTAAATTATTAATCATTGTAAATTTCTTGAGGTGATAATATGGTCGGTAAGAGCGAGAGGTTCATACTATGGTTTGATGAGATCGGCATCGAGGATATCCCACTGGTTGGTGGAAAGAATGCATCCCTTGGAGAGATGATTAGAGAATTATCTGAAAAGGGTATAAATGTACCAAATGGATTTGCCATTACTTCATATGCATATAGATATTTTATTAAGAATGCCAATATTGAGGATAAGATAAGGGAAATTCTATCCGACTTAGATACCCATAACATAAGAAATTTAATGGAGAGGGGTAGAAAGATTCGAGAATTGATAGAGAATTCAGAATTGCCAAGGGAATTGGAGGATGCAATAATTAATGCATATAATGAAATGGGTAAGAGATTTGGCTATGGTGAAAATCCAGATGTTGCGGTTCGTTCAAGTGCGACCGCGGAGGATCTGCCAGATGCATCATTTGCTGGACAGCAAGAGACATTCCTTAATGTAAGGGGTGCGGAGAATGTTATTAAGGCGTGTAAGAAATGCTTTGCAAGTCTATTTACAGACAGAGCCATTTCTTATAGAGTTGATAAGGGCTTTGACCACTTTAATGTTTATCTGTCAATCGGAATACAAAAGATGGTGCGTTCCGATTCTGCCTCCTCCGGGGTTGCTTTTTCTATCGACACCGAATCTGGCTTTAAGGATGTTGTCTTTATAACCGGTTCGTATGGTCTGGGAGAGAATATTGTTCAAGGAAAAGTGAACCCAGATGAATTCTATGTGTTCAAACCAACCCTCAAGAAGGGGAAGAGACCAATAATTGGAAAGAAATTGGGGACAAAGAGAATCAAGATGATTTATTCTGAGTGTGGAAATGGAACAAAGAATGTGGAGACAACCGAGGAGGAGAGAAATAAATTCTGTTTGAGTGATGACGAGATTCTTAAGTTGGCAGAATGGGTAACGATAATTGAAGATCATTACTCAAAGAGGGAAGGAAGGTTTAAGCCGATGGATGTGGAATGGGCCAAGGATGGCGATGGTAAGAATGTGGGTACTGGGAAGCTTTTTATTGTGCAGGCGAGACCAGAAACAGTTCATTCGATAAGGGATAAATTGGTCATGAGGAATTATGTATTGAAGGAGAGGGGCAGGGTTCTGTTGGAGGGACAGGCAGTTGGTGACATGATCGGTCAAGGGGAAGTCAATGTTATTGAGAATGCAAAAGACATAAGAAAATTCAAAAAGGGTCAAGTCTTAGTAACGGATATGACGGACCCAGACTGGGAACCAATAATGAAGATGGCCGCTGCAATAGTAACGAACAGGGGTGGTAGGACATGTCATGCAGCAATAGTCTCAAGAGAACTTGGAATTCCTTGCGTTATAGGAACCGAAAAGGGGACAAAAATTCTAAAGACGGGACAAAAGGTAACGGTTTCGTGTGCGGAGGGAGAGATTGGCTATATCTATGATGGTCTATTAAAATTTGAGATTGAGGAAATAAACCTCGACGAATTACCAAAGACGAAGACAAAGATAATGATGAATGTTGGAATCCCAGAAAAGGCGTTCTTCGATGGTCAAATCCCAAATGATGGTGTTGGTCTGGCAAGGGAGGAATTCATTATAAATTCCTATATCGGAATTCATCCATTGGCGCTAATAAATTATGAAAAATTAAAGAAAAGGGCGAAAAACAATAAGAAGATCGCAGAGGTTGTGGAGCAGATAGACAAGAGGACGAGCGCTTATAAAGACAAGACACAATTCTTTATTGATGAACTTGCCAGAGGTATTGGAAGGATTGCCGCAGCGTTCTACCCAAATGATGTAATCGTCAGGTTTTCCGATTTTAAGACGAACGAATATGCAGATCTGATTGGCGGTTTTTTGTATGAACCCCAGGAGAGCAATCCAATGATTGGATGGAGGGGTGCATCTCGCTATTATGATGAAAATTTCAAACCGGCATTTGGTCTCGAGTGTAAGGCAATTCTTAAGGCGAGAAATGAATTTGGACTAACAAATATAAAGGTCATGGTCCCATTTTGTAGAACTCCCGAGGAAGGTAAAAAGGTGATTGAAACGATGAAGGAGTTTGGTCTCGTTCAGGGGGAGAATGGCTTGGAGGTTTATGTCATGTGTGAAATTCCATCAAATGTAATTCTCGCGGATAAATTTGCAGAAATCTTTGATGGATTTTCCATTGGTTCAAATGATTTAACTCAGCTGGTATTGGGTTTGGATAGGGATTCCGAATTGGTTTCCCATATATATGATGAGAGAAATGATGCTGTAAAGAAAATGATAGCCAATGTCATAAAAATTGCGAGGGAAAGGGGGTAGAAGATCGGCATCTGTGGTCAGGCCCCCTCAGACTACGAAGATTTTGCGGAGTTCCTCGTCGAGTGTGGAATAGATTCAATTTCATTAAACCCAGACACCGTGATAAAGACAAGGCTACGTATTGCTGAGAAGGAGAGACAACTTGGAATTTCCAATGAATGAGCCGTAATCTAAAAGAACGCACCGCGAATTCCATCAATAACATACTGAACCGAAATCGCGGCAAGAAGCAGACCCATAATCCTTGTCAATACCTTTGTTCCCGTCTTTCCCAAGAATTTATAGATTAGATACATTCTCGAGAATATAATACTCGAAATACAGAACACGAGGAATATGTTAATAATCAAAATAAAGATATCCACTATAGTGCTAGCCTCTGTCATCAACACGATCCCAGTTGTGATTGCTCCCGGACCGGTCATTAGTGGAATTGCCATTGGAGTTATCGCTATATCCTCCTTATCTAATTCTTCAATTTCCCCAGTCCCAGTCTTCGTTCTTCTGCCAAATAGCATTTCAATCGAAATTATAAGCAAGATTATTCCACCGGCGATTCTGAACGAATTTATGCTAATCCCAAGAATGTGGAATATTAAATTTCCAATTAATGTAAATACAATAAGAGAGAATGTTGCAACCCTTACAGCCATGGCTATCATGGCTTTTCTGTCCCTCTCGCTATAGCCCTCGAGAAGTGTTACAAATATGGGAACCAAACCGAAGGCATCTACAATTACAAATATTGCAACAAACGATTTTACTGCAAATTTCCAGTCAATTAGTGCAAAGATCTCAAAGGGATCAATTAAATTCATTTTTTCCTTAGATATCTCTCCACAATCTTCAGTGCACAGAATTCACCACACATGGTACAGACCCTCTTATTCCGTAACTCCGGGTGATAACCCTTAATACTCTTATCGATGCACAATTCAAATATTCTGTCCCAGTCTAATTTGCATCTCGCCCTGGATAATTCATCATCGATCTCCGGATCTTTCAATCTTATAATATCTGCAGCATGGGCGGCAATTTTTGATGCAATCACGCCTTCCCTCACATCATCAACTGTTGGCAATCCAAGGTGTTCTGATGGTGTGACATAGCAGAGGAAGTCTGCCCCATACATCCCCGCAATTGCGCCACCTATCGCACCAGCAATATGATCATACCCAAGAGCGATGTCTGTAACCAGGGGACCCAAAACATAGAACGGAGCGTTATCGCAAATCCTTTTCTCCAATCTTATATTCATCTCTATCTGATCCAATGGAACATGCCCGGGACCCTCTATTATCACTGGAACCTTCTCCTTTCTCGCCATTCTTGTTAATTTTCCAAGATTTATCAATTCCCGAATTTGTGGAATATCTGTTGCATCGTGAATTGTGGCCGGTCTTAGAGCATCACCCAGGCTGATAACAACATCATATCTCTTTACAATCTCCAATATATGGTCAAAATTCTCATATAATGGATTTTCTCTCTCGTTCTTAATCATCCACGCAGCAATAAAACTTCCACCCCTTGAGGTTATCGGAATAATCCTCCTCTTGACATATCTCAATATATCTTTCGTTATTCCACAATGTAGTGTCAAGAAGTCAACACCATCCTTACAATGCTTCTCTATAACATCTAGAATAAAGTCTTCCGACATATCCGTCTTCTTTTCAATAAATGCTTGGTATATCGGAACAGTACCCAATGGAACCTTCGTATTCCTCAGAATCTCTCTTCTTATCAAATCCAAATCGCCACCGACACTCAAATCCATAATTGTATCTGCTCCCGCTTCTATTGCGACCCACGCCTTCTCCAATTCCTTTCTTAAATCAACAATATCCGGAGATGTTCCGATGTTTGCGTTTACCTTTATCCTCAAACCTTGACCTATTGCCAGCGGCTCTATTTCACGCTCAGAATTTTTAACAACGACAATTGAGCCCTTGTCAATTCTCCTCTTCAACTTCTCCTCTGAAATTCCCTCTCTCTTTGCTATTCTGGTAAGCATTTTAATATTTTTAATATGATAGGAATTTGGTTGTATTAAAACTATGAGAGTAAAGGAACCGTCACAGCGCCATTCCTGAGCATGAGAATTTTCGCATCCTTACCCTTTTCTTCTATTGCGTTATCTATTGCATCTTGCAAGTCTTTGAATGGTGTCATAAAGCAATTCCTAACAATTTTGTCATTTAAATCGGTGATTGCGCACATCTTCGCCCAGGTTGCAAGGTCGATGAATTTCGCTGCCTTGTGGTAGCCAAGTTTATAATTATCTTTTATTTCATTGAATAATTCCTCTGGAATATCTGATTTTTCTAATAAATTGTAGAATTCGGAGGGTCCGATTCCGTTATCACATTTTGAAACTAGAATGAGATAACCATCCCTTTTTAATGCCATTTTTCCATTCTCCAATGCCTTTTGTGATTGATAGAGATTCTTATCCAATGGTCTCTGAGCAACCGTGATGACGATATCTGCCCTCTCCTTAATTGGAACACAGTAAATCTTTTTGCACGATTTTACCGCTCTTAGAAATGACCCCCTCCAGTCCCCAGATTTTGAGTCATATATATCTTTATTATTATCATTAACGATATTGATGCTAAATATACTCTTCTTTTTTTCAAGAATTGAAACCGCCTCCGTCATATCCTCATGAACTGGATTATTTTCCAGTTTACATGTTATTGCATTTTTATCCAATGCAAATCTATGGTTTTGTTCGATCGTCTTATATGACGAAGACCCGGGTAGAAAACTCTTTCTACCGCCAGTATATCCAGTAAAATAATGGGGCTCAAGGGAATTTATATTTATTAATTTATCAAATTCCATAACCCTTTTATTTATCAAAAATTCGGTCCCTTTGGATGTTTTTCCAAGAAATTCAAATTCATCATCCCTGGATTTATGAATATGTATCCTATCTCCAATTTCACCAAATCTATCAATTCCAAAAATCTCTTCCAGTTCTTCTCTGCTCGGTTCTCTATGAGACCCAGTTGCAACTATGAATTCAAAATCAGTATCTTTTATTTTATCCCAGATCGCGTCGAGAATCTTTTTTGTTGGTGTTGGTCTATCCGCATCATTCACTATAAACAGGATTCTACCATTTTTTATAAATCTTGAAAATTCTATATGAGAGATCGGGTTTCTTAGAGACTCATTAACAACATGTTCTTCATTCCTTTTTTCTACCGGAATTGGGTCTATTATGCCGATTAAATTCTCTTTTGGAATATCAACACAAATTTCTTTATCACCATATGGAACTCTAACCTCAGTCATTTAGTATCATCTCCAGATTCCTTCTTATCTTATTTTCCATCTCTTCATATAATGAGTTTCCCTTCGAATCGATTCCAACAATTAACGGCCCAAATTTCTCTACCTCAAGAACCCACACCGCTTCCGGAATTCCGAGGTCGAGCCAATAAACATCTCTGACCTTTTTTATATATTTCGTATATAATGCGCCACAACCACCGGTCATTGCGAGATATACCGCTCTGTTCTTCATCGCATTTTTTACTCTCGAATCCATACCACCCTTCCCAACTACCGCTTTGATACGAAATCTTTCGATGAATTCCACTTCGAGGGAATTCATTCTTGAACTGGTCGTTGGTCCTATCGAGACAATTCTCCATTCATCATTGATCCTCTCAACAATTGGTCCGGAGTGGAATATTGGAATGTCCTCAATCGCGCATGGAAATTTTCTCTGTATCAATGCTCTTTTATGAGCCATATCCCTCGCCGTCACTACGGTTCCAGATAAGTAAACAACATCGCCAACATTCAGATCAATTATCTCAGCCTTCCTAATTGGTGTTTCTATTTCCATCTCAACAGAATTTAATATATCTCTTCAATTTAATTATATTATTTTTTATTTTTTCAATTGTGAAAAATGAACATCTATGATTTTGCCATCATAGGTGGAGGAGTTGTTGGTTGTGCAATAGCGAGAGAACTGGCGAGATATAAAGCCGAGATCTTATTGCTGGAAAGGGAGTGTGATGTTTGCTTTGGCACATCTGGAAGAAATTCTGGAGTTTCTCATGCCGGTTTTTATATTCCTCCAAATACCCTAAAGGCAAAACTAAATGTTTTAGGAAACAGAATGTTACCAACCCTATGTAACGAGTTGGATGTTCCTTTCAGGGAGATAGGAAAATTGGTTGTGGCGAAGAATGATGATGAAATTAAATATTTAGAAAAATTAAAGAGGCAAGGTGAAAAGAACGGGGTTGTTGGATTGAGGATCATAGATAAGGAAGAAATAAGGGAATTGGAGCCAAGGGTAAATGGAATAAAGGCTCTGTATTCCCCAAGAAGTGGCATTCTCGACCCATTCGAACTTACAATTGCGTTGGCGGAGAATGCCATGGAAAATGGAGTGGATATAATGCTAAATTGCGAGGTTAGGGATATACATGTGAGGGAAGAATTCTTTGAATTAAAGACAGAAAGGGGAGATTTTAGAGCCGAGTATCTTATAAATTCCTCCGGCTTATCTGCAGATGAAATTTCGAGAATGGTTGGTATAGAAAAATATAAAATTTATCCCTGTAGGGGAGAATATCATGTTTTGGATAAGAATTGCTCAGACATCGTTAAAATGTTAATCTATCCGGTGCCGCCATCGGAGAGTGGCGGCTTGGGTGTTCATTTAACACCAACAGTTCATGGAAATCTAATGCTTGGACCATCTGCAGAATTCATCTTAGATAAAGAGGATTTATCAACAACGAGAGAAGTAATGGAAGACCTTATTAGAGAAGCCAAGGAGATCGTCCCAGGAATCAATGCCTCGGGAATTATAAGAAGCTTCTCTGGAATAAGACCCAAATTAAATAAGAATGGAAAATTTGCAGATTTTGTCATAAAAGAAGAGATTGAGAGATTTATAAATTTGGTTGGAATAGAATCCCCGGGCTTAACTGCCGCTCCGGCAATAGCAAAATTCGTTTTAAATATAATAAGAAAAAAGAAATCTCTGGAAAGAAAGGAGAAGTTCAAGGAGACAAGAAGAAGAAAACCAAGATTTTCCGAATTGAATGAAGAAGAGAGAGCAAGGCTGATAGGGAAGGATAAAAGATATTCTGAAATAATTTGTAGATGCGAATTGGTAACGAGAAGAGAAATTATAGATTCATGGAGAAATCCTCTCAATGCGAGAAGTCTAAATTCCATAAAGATTAGAACTCGTGCGGGTATGGGAAGATGTCAAGGCTCATTCTGTCTTCCAAGAATTATAGATATCCTGCGCGAGGAATTTAATATCGATCCTTTGAAACTAACCCTATCCTGCAAGGATTCTGAAATGTTTTTCGATTATACTCGTAGAGAGAATGAAAACCATAAATGCTGATATAGCGATAATTGGTGGCGGTCCTGCCGGTCTGGCTGCAGCAATTCAAGCCAATAAATCTGGAATTTCTCATGATAGAATTCTAATAATCGAAAGAAATGAATTTCTCGGAGGAATTTTACAGCAATGTATCCATGATGGTTTTGGCATCTTGCTTTTTAATAAACTTCTAACTGGACCGGAGTATGCTCAAATTTTTGTTGACGATGTGAGGAAGAGGGAGATTAAATACATGTTGGGGAGTACGGTAACTTCTATAAAAAAGGTTAACGGCGGGTTTTCTTTAGAAGTTTGTTCTAAGAAGTTTGGGATTATGAATATTATGAGTAAGAGTATCATTTTTTCTACTGGATGTAGGGAAAGAACCAGAGGTCAGATCCTTATCCCTGGGACGAGACCCGCTGGAATTTATACTGCAGGTTGTGTTCAAAATTTGGTAAATTTAAAGGGCATTCTTCCTGGAAAGAA
>QMZM01000038.1 GCA_003663175.1 Candidatus Altarchaeales archaeon
AGGCGATGACATCTAAGGCAATGGCGTTGGGAACTTATCTTTATCAGTTCTATGCTGCGTCCCTTAGGAGGACTAATGGCACTGAGAGGTTCATTTGGTTAGTGTCACTGACGCCCTTATGTGCGATTTCAACGAAATCGCACCTTTGGTCAACCTTTCTTAAGGGTTCTAAAGCAATGGCGTTGCGAACTTATCATTGTTAGTTATCGTTGGCGCCCTTTAGGAGGACTAATGGCATCGGGATGTTCTTTTGGTTAGTGACACCGACGCTTTAATTTATGTGCCATCGAAGACGGGCAAATCATAATTTTTCCGCCCTATCGACCAGCATTATTGGAATATCATCCTCAATTCTATATCTCAATCTACATTTTCGACATATAAATGAATTCTCTCTATATTCGAGGTCACCCTTACACCTTGGACACGCCAATATCTCGAGTAATTTCTGATCCATTCTCCTATTATAATAAATGAATTTTGATAAAATATTTCAGAGATTATTTTATGACTTGGAGCATCCCCACCTCCTGGGATAAACATCTGGTTTCATTATTACCCTCTCTAAATCAATAACCTTGCCCTTGTCCATTTCCTCAATTTCCTTAGATGTTCTCAAACTCGTTCCAATTGCAACCAATTCATTCTTTAATGACATAATTGCAACCAATTCATTAATGTTTATATTATCGCTAAATTTACATATTCCCGGGGCATTTAAATCTGCCCCATGGCATATTGCTGAAACTGCGGTGTCCTTTATCCATATCTTCTTCAAGTGCTTCACTCCGAATTCTATCGGCAAAATACATTCCCTGAGGTATTTTTCATCATCATCCTCAATATAGAATTCGTAGGCATCCTTTATATCGTGAAGTGTCTTTGAATCCTTCTCGTCAAATGGTCCCGCCCTGGTTCTCCTGAGTTCAACCATATGTGCACCGACCCCCAATATTAATCCAATATCGTGACACAATTTTCTCACATATGTTCCAGATTCGCAATTTACCAAAAAGAGAACATCCCTGTCTTCCTTCTCCATAAAATTTATATAATTTATCCTCTTTATCCTTAACCTGCGTTTTACCGATGACCTTAGAGGTGGTCTCTGGAATATCTCTCCACGGAAATAATCAAATATATCGATTAATTTATCCTCTGGAACATCCTTATGTAGATTCATAATTGCTACATATTCCTTTTCAAATGGGAAGAAAACCCGAAGTATTTTTGTTGCTTCCTCAAGTGCCACGGGCAAGACACCCGTAGTTTTTGGGTCAAGTGTTCCAGAATGCCCCGCCTTCTTTATCCCTAAAATTTCCTTAATCCAGGAAACAACCTGATGTGATGTTGGACCAGATGGCTTGTCGAGATTTATTATACCCTTCCTTATATGCTCGTGAATGGGTCTCTTTTCTGGATAACAACCATATCTTGGGTCCGGTTCATCATCGGATTTAACAATGATGTTATTTTCCATAATTTTCCAGAAATTCCTTCCTGAATAAATTCTTAATCTTTTCTGACGAATATGTTTTCTTTATCTTTATCACATCTGGCAATGGCTCGAGATGAAGAATATTGACCTTTTTTCTCTTAATTTTATCGCCATCGACAACAACAAAATTCTTATCCAGCCTTTCTACAATAACGCAGTATTCTCCGGCATACTTCCCCCTCACCAACCTGCAGACCCTTCCAACCTTCATTATCATTTTTAAATTTTTACTTATTTTACCGAATGTGGGCCCGACGGGATTTGAACCCGCGACCACCCGGTTAAAAGCCGGGTGCTCTACCAGACTGAGCTACGGGCCCGAATAAATAAATAATGGTTTTGAATTTAATATTTAAAAATTCCGTATACGGTGTTATAAATATTGAATCTGTAAATATAAGGATGCGTGTAATTGACTATGTATTGCTCGGCATTATCCAGGGAATTACAGAATGGCTACCGATAAGTAGTTCTGGGCAGAGTATGATCGTTATGTTAAGGTTTTTTAATTTAAAACCAGAAGCGGCGCTTTCCATCGCATTCCTTATGCACACTGGAACATTATTCGCGGTAATCCTGAGATTTAGAAAAGACATCTACAATATTCTAAAATTTGTTATCAAATTTAAAGAGGACAATCTGACATTATTCCTGTTTGTATCAACTCTCTCATCGGGTGTTGTTGGTATTTTTGTATATATGCTGCTAAGGGGGGTATTCCTAATAAAATATGGCGATTTCATCACTCTCTTAATAGGGTTCTGTCTACTCCTAACTGGAATTCTCCTCTATTCATCTAAGACAAAATTTGGTAAGAAGGGCATCTTGGATATGAAAATACATGAGATGATAATCGCCGGAATTGCGCAGGGATTTTCCGTTCTTCCAGGGATTTCGAGGTCTGGAACAACAATCGCAACATTGTTGTTTATCGGCATGAATCAAGAAGATGCATTGAGACTTTCATTTCTAATGTCAATACCTGCGGTTATTGGTGTTATTTCGGTTTCATTAATTACCGAGAATCTATCAACACTGAATTTCAATCCAGTTTTTTTATTAATTGGAATAACCGCCGCATTTATATCTGGATACATCACGATCGATTTTCTATTAAGAATTTCAAAGAGAATTAGATTTGATATATTCTGTATGATATTTGGTTTACTGACCATAGTATTGGGATTATTCAATTACCTTTAATACCCTCGATTTTGGTTCATAGAGATATCCCATTTCCATTAATTCAAAGATTCTTTCCTCTAAGACTTCTCTATCGAAATTTCCAAAGAACTTAAATATGTCATCGATAGGAACACCATCTCCCTCATCATTGTTCCTTATGAATTCAATAATTGCGGAATTCGACAGTGAAAATTCATCCTCCTCAATTATCCTATCCTTAATTCCATCTGAAATTTCTTTCCCACGAATCTCCGGAAGTTTATCATCATATTTCTTCCTCAGATACTCCTGTGCCGATTTGCGCATATCATGGAATTTATCATATGTCCCCTTATCAACAACTATAACACCATTATCCTGATTCACATTTATATACAATTTGTCCGTCTCGTATGGATTCCCATACATCAATAAGTAGATATCTCCGTCACTTTCTCTGAATTTTTTAACTATGGCTTCGGCATCCCTTCGAACATTCTCATTGAATGTTCCAACGATAACAGATAACGAATCCCCATCATTTATCCTCAATCTCGGACCATATCTCGTATTCCCGACCTCTTCCAATCTACCACAGAATGCCAGCGTATCTGCTGTTCCAAATCTCGTCTCAAGGAGGTTCTTATTATTAATTCTCACATATCTCGAATTCCTCAAATCTCGCGTTGATAAAAATAATACATCCATCTCTATAATTTATTCGGAATTATAATTTATCCAAGACATCGGTTATGTATAATTTTTTATTCCTTATATAACACATTATCCTGTAGGGCTTTTTCATGATTTCCTTCTTATCTAAATTTATTGCATTATCCTTATTAACCCCAGATAACTTCTCGGCAATTCTCTCATTCAATGTTATGAATGGATATGTCCTTGTGCCATCTGAGAACAACCCACTTATCCTAAATATTGGCTCTGGAAAATTCCCGCACTCGCACATCCTATCTGAAAATTTTCTACACCTCTTACAATAATATGAGACCATATTATAGACTTGAACTATGAACCCATTTGCGATGAATCTTTCGTTCTCTGTTGCTTGGTCCAAAAATTTCTCTATCGGCATTTTATCACCGTAAGATAAAGTATAACTTTATCTTCGGCATAAAAATTCACTTCGTGAATTTTTCTTGATTTTATATTTTATAACAGATGTTTATAATGTTATAATTTTGTTATAAATTTTATTATTAATACCCAAACCTTAAATTCTGTGGAGTAAGGGTGTGAAGCAAGAGAATGGTAGGAGAATGGAAAATACGGGTGATGAATACTCAGAAAGAAGAAGGATTATGGTAGAGAGGTTGATAAGGAATGGCTATTTGTCAAAACCAGAGGTTATAGATGCCATGCTAAAGGTTCCAAGACATCTGTTTGTTCCTGAGTCGCAGAGATGTTGCGCGTATCAAGACAGACCACTACCAATAGGCTACGGTCAGACCATCTCAGCACCGCATATGGTCGCGATGATGACGGAGCATCTTGATGTAAAGGAACATCACAAGATTCTGGAGATAGGTTCTGGCTCTGGCTATCAGGCAGCAGTTCTTGCGGAGATTGTAAGGGATGGAAAGATCTACACGGTTGAGAGGATTCCAGAATTGGTTGAATTTGCTAGGAGGAATCTGGAGAGATGTCAATACAGAAATGTTCTCGTCATTCTCGGCGAAGGCACAAAGGGATATGCGAGGGAATCTCCATACGATAGAATAATTGTAACTGCCGCAGCGCCACATCTACCAAAGGCGTTAATTGAACAGTTAAAGGATGATGGAAGAATGCTAATTCCGGTTGGAGGGAGGGGTTATCAGAATCTAATGTTGATCGAGAAGAAAAATGGAAGGATTTCTGAAAGAAATTTGGGCGGTTGCGTTTTTGTTCCATTGATAGGAGAGAATGGCTGGTAAGAATAGATTCGAACATAATCTTGTCTTTGATTTATCCTAACCTATAATAACAAATTTTTAATCTTTGTGTTTCTTCCTCTTTATTTCTCCCTCTATCTTCTTTAAATTATTTAGATATGGATCATGCTCCTCACCAGTTATTATCCTCTTTAGGTCTTCCACTCCGCCATCATAATATACTGTTGATTTTGGCAATTCCTTGCTTAATTTATGAATCTTCTCAACCCTAAGCTTATGTTTTATTCCCATTTCGATCCTTCTCTCAACAAATCCCTCGATTTCTAACTCATTTAGAATATGCAATACTTCACCCCCAGACAATCCCAATTCTCTACCAATTTTCACTCTTTCTGAACTATCGATCTCTTTATCCATATAACATTCTATTAATTTCTTCAGGAGATTCTTGGCGTCTTCGCTCAGGTCTAAATTGGAGAGGTCCATTAATATCTTTTTTCGTCCCTCTTCTTTCTCAGCCATGGCTTGTTTTTTCCTTAATATATCATTCGTCCATCTGGTCCTGATCTCCAAATCCTTCAGCGATATCTCCTCAAGCAATCTACTTACCTTAGATTCGACATCCTCACTGGACACAGCACCTAACTTGGAATCTATCAGGCTTAGTATCTCATCGTGAGCAGACCTCAAGAATCCAATATTCATTCCCCTTGGGATCTCAAGGTCATCTATCCTAAACTCATTTAGTGTAAAATCTGTGTTAAGTCTTCTGTTCAATGTGTTTAGTTCTTGTTCGGCAATGGCTAAAACAACATCTCTAACATTCTCGAATCCCTCCACTCTCCTTGCGATCTCTCTTAATGCCAGAATCCTGAATCCGTCAGAAATTATTGCCGACTTCTCTAATTCGCTCTTTTCCTCCGGTTTTACTAAACCGGAGACTATTCTCATCATATGGTCGGCTTCGTGTGTTGAGATCGCATTTAGAGCAAGATAAAGTGGTGCGGTCTCGGATACATAAATCTTACCATTTTCATCTGTTGCAGTGACTCCAACAACTTTACCCTCCTCTCTTATTTCTGATACCTCCTCTACCTTATCCATCATTCCCATAAGTTCTCTATAACTTACCATCTCTATCTCTACCCCCATCTCTCTGATCTTGTTTAGAATGTCCTTCCTCTCCCTTATCGGAGATACTATCCCACTTAGTTTTCCTCTTGCGAGCTTCCTTACCCGTGTAGAGAATATCACACTCTTGGGAGCCCCTCTTCCCAATGTTCTACTCTCAATCAAAATCTTCAATTCTTCCAATCTCTCAAGTATGCTATCTTCCCTTACCCCAAAGCCCCTTGCGAAATATCTGAGGGTGGACTTGGCACTTATACCCTCGGATTCCAATCTGTGTATAAGTAGAGCTGCTGTACCCTCGGTCTTCATACTCAACATCATAAGCTTATTCCTCTGCTCCCTTCTCGGCAAACTGGAAATTATGCTCCTTTTAATTTCTTCTCTTGCAGACTCGGAATCTTGACCGAGATACTTAAGACAGAAGTATTCCAAAATTGCTCTTGAATATAAGACTTCTCTATATTCCCCCTCATCTTTATATCTTATCACCTTCCCCTTAGCCTCCTCAAATGCCCTATCTAGGAGATTCTTCTCCCTCCTTATATCGGGCTCACTCTTTCTCAACAATTCACTTATAAATTTCTCAAATATTGCCCTGTATTCTCTTGGAATCTTATCCATCAATTCATCTTCACTTAGAGCTCTATTCTCCTCACGAGCCTTTAATACATTATCCAGGATATTCCTTCTTATGGAAAACTCCTCCTCACTCTGTAAGGGTATCTCCTTAGTTATTTTTCTCTTAACAACCTTGGGTTTCTTTCTCAATTCTGCTATGGCATCAGATATAATATTGGATAGCTCCCTACCCATAACCTTACTTATGAGGGGATACTTCTCACTTAATCTCTTTTGCAATCTCTCAGATGATAACCCATCCCCCAGTTTCTCTCCCTCAAACCTCGCTTCCCTCTTCATCACCATTTGAACGAGAATCTCACCCAGTAATTTTCTATCAAATATTTCACTTATTCTTCTATGCTCCCTGAATGCCTCTCTGATCATTTCTGGAGAGATTTTCCATGCACACTTAGAAGATTCGAGAAGGATTAATCTTATTTTTTCGCTCGATAACTCAGATTTGAGATATGTGGCAACACTATCCTCACCCACTTGTTGTAGAAGTTCCTGGTCAAATTTACCCTTCCTTAAAAGTTCCTTAAATCTCTCTGGAGAATTATCATCGCGTAGATAGAAATTTCTTTCAATTAAATCTAGTGGTGTATATATATAGGTTTTATTATATACATCCTTTAAATCTGTTGTAAGTTTAAAGTCCAAGTTCGTGTATCTGCCCATATATGGAAGATGCTGAAGTCCAAACATTATTAAAATTCTATCATTGGGTCTTTCTTTGACCAATTTTTCAATTTTTTCTTGAACGACATTTTCTCTATTATAGAGGGATTTGTAATCAAGATAAGCATCTCTTCTCAGTGTTTTGATTGCTTTAATCATTTTATCCTCAAAGAGTAGAGAGTATGCATCTGAGAAAATTTTATGACGTTTTCTAATCTTAAACTCAGGTATATGTGCCCGTTCCGGAATTACAACCTTCCTCACTTTATTCTTTCTTGCATAATACATAATGTGTCCAATTATGTTTCTAATGGCTGGATTCATTGAAAATAATTCAAAGCTAACTTCACTTGCTAGTTTTTTATCATCCTCTCCTCGTGCATATTTTTCCAAGAGTACATTTAATTTATCGAAGAATTTCTTACTTTCTATTCTACTTTTTCTTGTAGTATCGACACATTCTAAATAAAATGTATCAAATTCCTCGGCGAGGCGCATTAATCTTGACCGGATATCCTCGGTAACAACATGAGCCCATAGGTAGCATAGTCTTCTGGGATATCTATGTCTAAGTTTTCGAACTACTCTTAGTAGACTCAGAATACCTCTTTTCTTTATCTTTGTCACCCTCCCATATAATTTCTTAAGACTCTTGCCCTTGCCCCTAACCCAGCCAAGTGGAACTCCACAATAAATCATGGTCTTTTCCGAGACTTCTCTTTCCATCTCCTTGCTCCTATCTATAAGGTCTGCATGCATTCCCTTACAAATCTCAAGAATCTTCTCTAATTCTTCATCCTTTATAGCACGATATGCAAAATCAAGATATTCCTTCTTCACCCCCTTCTTCAATCCTTCCTTACCATGGTAAGCCAATAATAAGAATTCTGAAACGGCGGCTACAGAATTTCTGAATTCCTCTCTTGTTTCATACCTTATTAATGCCTGGACATTTGCCTGATATTCTTGAATCACCTTCAGTAGTTCATCCTCTGCAACACCCATTCTCTTAGAAATTCTTCTGAGAGTTTCTTTATCGGTTTTCTTAATTGCTTCTTCTATCTTCTTATATGTTATATTTGTTCTGTGTGCAAGTTCGTGATTTGCAACCTCTATCAATGCCTTTTTAAATTCTTCTTCACTCAATAATCTACTTAACCATTCAAGATTCTCTAAGATCGTGTATGGAATATATAGCCTTCCAGAGAGGTCTGTCTCAATATAAGGAGTCTCATCAGACAATAATATCTCTCTATAAGGTGTGTTCTCTTTTATAATTTTCTCGACCCTCTGGAAGATTTCACTCTTCGAATACGATTCTCTCTCTTCAGAAGTTAGCCTTCTTGGCTTTGTTAGTTCTTCCATAGACGGTGAGAGGAATGTCGGTCTCTTTTCCTTCTCTTCTTTAATTTCCGAGGGTCTTGCTTTTTCTGGTGGTTTTTGTATCACTATACCCGTAAATACCTTCTCAGGTGGTTGTTCAATTCCATTCTTTATTCTTGAAATCTCAATTTCCTTCTTCTGTAATACCCTGAATCCAACCTTTTCGAGCATAGAGACCCATTTTTCGGGTGGCGAAACATTTTTCAGACAGGTTTCCCATACGAATAAAGTATCCAATACCTTTTGTTTTTCTTCTTCGCTGGGTGGGTGCCTCTCCAATTCCTCTCTTATTATGCGTATTCTCTCGGCCATACGTTTCATTACATAGTTTTTGGGATGATGGAACCTTAGAACCGCAATTCCACCCTCACGCAGGGTTTCATATATCTCCCTAAAGGCCTTTTCCGGATTCTCTAAATACTCGAATACAAATGCAGATACTATTACGCTTACCTCTCCAGGTTTAATCCCTCTGGGTAGGTATTTCCTTAGTTCTTGTACATCTCCAACAACAGAATCGATACCTTTTCTATTTGCTTCCTCAACCGCAATCTTTGATATGTCGATATTCCATGCACGTCCTTTATGAATTTTCTGTTTCAGTTTCCAGAAGGGAACGGAAAAACTTCCACCGATATTTAACCAGACATCCCTCTCTGAAGCATATTGTTTAAGAAATTCCACTCCAAAATCTCTTATCTCTGGGTGATCTTTTCCGAATTCTTCCTCCTGTCTTTCTTTACTATATGGGAAGAAACTAATCGTCTCCCCTCTTTTTATGGCAATTTTATGAACATCATCCCAATGTCTGATAAAAGGTGTACTACCCAACCGTTCCCTTCTGATCTCATCCCACAACCCCTCAACCTCTTCTCGATGCTCCTCTTTTATTCTTGAAATTGCATCCTTGATCTTATTCTCACATTCCTCCGGGAATTTCAGATAATATTTCATCAGCACTTCATTCATCCACTTTTTCCATTCTGTCTTTACTTCCGGACTTCTTTCCCCTACAAGG
>QMZM01000039.1 GCA_003663175.1 Candidatus Altarchaeales archaeon
ACCTCCTCCCTCTTCTTCTTCAGTTTCCTCACTTCCCTTTCCCTCTTCTTCTTCTCAACCCCGATCCTTTTTTCCCTCTCATCCAACTCACTCATTTCCTCTTCCAACGACTTTATTTTCTCCTCAACCTCCCTCACCTTGGATTCATACATCTTCGATTTTTCCCCCAGTTCCTTAAGTCGAAGCTCCAACTTGGATAATTTTTCATCCCCCTTTGCAATTTCCAGCAATATTGCTATTCTGTCCTTTTTTTTCTCTATTTTCGACCTCATCTCTTCTAACATTATTTTCTTCTCCTCGACAGCCCTCTTTTTTCTTATAACTGTTGTCTTTTCACTTTCTTTAGGCTTTACTATCACCTCCTTCCCAACGACCTCTTTTTTGACCTTTTCTATTTCAGCGATCCTCTTTCTCCTCTTCGGAATTTCTCTTGGTTTAATACTCTCTTTTATTTTTCTCTTTGCAGTCCTTCTCTTAATCAATCCGAGAAATGTTTCAACTCTATGTGGTTTTCTCTCCAATCTACCGTCTGCAATATTCTCAACCCTCTTACCAATTTCATCACTTGATAGAGAATCTATCCTTGGACCCTTCTTCAGAATTTTATCACCAACAAATGAATATTCCACCTCGATAATTTCTAAATTCTCGAGAATTTTAACGAGATCCTCTAAGGATTTCGTCTCCATTTTTAGTAATCTTGCAGCGTCCTCTAACTTAATTTTCCCTCTATTATTGATAAGCCTTACTAAATTATTTATGTCAGACCTTATGCTGCTTACTGGCATTTTATCTCAAAAATTATAAAATTGGATTGAATTCGGGTCTGTTAATTAATATTTAAATATACATGACTATAAGAATCTTGATACAATTTTTGATACAATTTATACTGTCAAATAAAACTTTTTCTAAGGGATTTTACTGCCAGTCAGTCTTTCATATATCTCAATGTACCTTCTTGATGTCTCCTCCACTATACTTTCTGGAAGTTTGGGTGCGGGAGGCTTCTTGTTCCAATTTATCTCCTCGAGATAATCTCTCACAAATTGCTTATCAAGGCTTTCCTGTGCCCTTCCTGGCGTATATGCTTCTCTTGGCCAGAATCTGGAGGAATCCGGTGTCAGAATTTCATCAATTAGGATTAGTTCATTGTCATAAATTCCAAACTCAAATTTTGTATCTGCGATTATTATACCTTTTGATTCGGCATGTCTTGAAGCCTTCTCATAAATTTTTATGCTCTTCTCCTTTATCTCCTCTAAGATTTCATCTCCCGCGATTGATTTTGCCTTTTCCTCCGTTATGTTGATGTCATGACCCCTCTCAGATTTAATTGATGGTGTGAATATCGGTTCTGGAAGTTTCTCCGCTTCAACTAGACCCTTTGGTAATTTTATGCCACATACTGAGCCATCTTTCTCGTATTCCCTCCATGCAGAACCAACGAGATAACCCCGGACTATACATTCAATATCAATTCTCTTTGCCCTCTTAACGATCATTGATCTATGCATTAGAATCGAATATTTCTTTAATTCATCTGGAAATTCATCGATATCTGTTGTAATCATGTGATTTTCTACTATATCCTCAGTGAATTTAAACCAATATTCTGATAACTTATTCAGCACAATTCCCTTATATGGAATTCCATTGGGCAATACATAATCAAATGCTGAGATTCTGTCGGTCGAAACGATTAACAAATTTCCATTTAACTTGTATATGTCTCTGACCTTTCCTCGAGAAAACAATTCTAATTCTGGAATTTCCGTTTTCAATACAACATCCACTCCAATCACTCCTCGATCAAAAACATTAAAATAAATTTTAATTAAAATGATATAAATTCAACTGCAAACTTTTCTTGTAAAGAGATTGTTATTGCTCACCCTCCGATAATTCATAAAAGAGACATCCTCTCTACTTTTAATTTAATACTTAACTCGCCACTTAACGCCAATGATTTGGAGTTTATGGAACATTTGTTGGATCCCCGGATCATAGAGAGATCCAAGTATTTTATCTTTTCCCAATCTTCTTGATTGTCTCCATAACCTGAAGTGCGAGATTCTCTACAGTTTTAATTCCCGTCTCATCATCAACAACATCACCGGGCCTTCTACCAACGGCAATTCCTCCAAAGTGAGCGGTCTTCTTATCGGCAACAACAATCATCTCATGCAATAACATCCAGTTCTGAATTTCTCTACAGACAAATTCCTGCCCACCATTTCTACTCCCACCAACGGCAATGGCACCACCAACCTTTCCAGACAATTTATAACCGTTAACTCTTAATGGAAATGTTCTATCCAACAACGACTTCAATTTTCCAGACATTGAAGCAAAATAGGTTGGGGAACCAATTATAATCGCGTCGGCATTTACCATTTCATCGAGTATTTCCCGCGCATCATCATTATGAACACACTTGGAATTTCTTATACAGGAATAACAACCATCGCAGTAATTTATCTCCTTCTTTGCCAGTGAGATGAAACTCGTGTCCGCACCGTTCTCCTTACACACCTCTAATGCCTTATTAATCAATATCTCCGTATTTCCATTTTTTCTTGGGGAACCGGAAATTCCAAGAACCTTTATCCTATCCATTCAAATCACCTCTTTCTTTTTTATTCTTATTCTTACACAGATTTTCAATAAAATTATTCAATTTTTCTACTCTCTTAATCGCCGGATGATTTTTCCCCAATTCCTTCTCAAGTTTCCCGAGTGTTTCTTGAATTGAAACAATCTTATTATGAGAAATTAGATTATCTGCATGTGCAACTACCTTTTCCTCTATGGTCCTTGGTAGGTATGACTTGGCAGGTAAGCCAAGAGAGATAGCCTCTTCCTTTGTCAGACCCGCACCAATATGTACTTCGCAGACTCTTGCAAATCTATCAAGTTTAAGAGACCTTAATATCCTCGCACCTTCGATGCCATGTCTAATCCCATGGGTTTTACATCTACCAATGTCATGAAGAATTGATGCAATTTCAACAAATTCTACATCAATATCATAACCATTCTTCTTGATCTTATTTGCAATCTTCTTTGCAAGTTTAGAAACCGCGAGCGAATGTTCTATAACACTTTCGCTACAACCAGAATCTCTAAGGAGGGCTATCGCATCACGCCTTTTTAAGTAGTGATCTGATTCTTGCAATTTCAGACTCCAATTTCTTTATCGTCTCGGAATTATCAAATTCAACGAACATCTCATGACATTCTGGACATACGAAGTAGTATTCTGTTGCCTTTTCCAATGAAACACGAGAACATGCGCAGGTGAATGTAGTTCCGTTCTTTTCCCTTTCCAACTCCTCGATTTTCTCCTTCAATTTATTCATTAGATAGTTTCTTATATATTCATCAATTTTGTCATCCCTTCGTTTCCATGTGTATGTGTACCATCCAGTGCTGTCATTCCTCGTTCGCTCATATTCAACCAGGCTCTTGGCATGCAAGTCATTTAGCAGAGTTCTGACGACGGTCTCCTTAACTCCCAGTTCGGTAGCAATCTCATCATCGCGTTTTGGTTCAGAAAGTTTTTGTATAATTATAACATGCTCGGGACTCATTGACTCCTCAAGAATTTTAATTGCTAAGCCATTATTCATGTTTATCACCACAACAAGTCAATTGTAATCAACTAATAAAATCGAAAATAGATAATATTTAATTACTTATTATAGATTACGGAAATAAATATGCATATGATGGAATATTTTGAAAACACGGCAAAGGGTCTTATAGAATCAAGTGGATTAACTGGAATTTTTATTGTTGCAGTTCTCGAGTCATTTATATTCCCAGTACCAACAGCCATAATAATAACTGCCGGAACCGCTCTGAAATTAGACCCCTTGGTTGTTGTTATTGTTGCAACGGTCGGTTCTGTAATCGGTGCAGTTATTGGCTATGTAATCGGTCTAAAGGGTGGTAGACCCGCACTGATATGGCTATTTGATGAAAAGAAGATAAAGAAGGTTGATAGATTATTTGAGAAATATGGCGTCTATGCGGTTGGAATTGCCGCATTTAGCCCGCTTCCATTTAAATTATTTACAATCTCCGCCGGGGTTGCAAGGATGAATATAGTTGCATTTATCTTGGTCTCGATACCTTGTAGGTTCTTACAGTTTTTATTATTTGCACTATTTGGAAATTGGTTGTCTATGTTCATATAGGACTATAATTCCTCCAATTTCTTCCACTCATCCTCAACCAGTTCCCAACCCCTTAAAATCCTCTCCCTCCTCTCCTTCTTCCTTTCCTCTTCCATCCCCTTTTCCTCTTCAACACCCTCTCCCTCCTCTTCCTCAACTTCCTTCTCGACCTCTTCTTCCATCTCTTTAACCTTCTCGACCTCTCCCTCCTCTCTTCTTTTCACAGACTTGAATGTTATGAAGAGAATTATAATGACAATTAACACACCACCAATAATTGATAATACATTCTTGATCACCGAAGAATTAATCATGGATTGTAGTGTTGTTGATGTAGTTGTTGATGTCGTTACCTCTGAGATTGTGGTTGTGGTTGTTGTGGTCTTTAGTTTCTCATTTATCTTCTTCATCAATGCATTACATCTCAGAACACCATCTGAGTAACCAATACCGTAGTATATTTCCCTCGCCGTCTCAAGTTCCATCTTCGCACTTTCATACTCACCATGCGCATAATGAATCAATGCCTTTGAATAATGTGAATCTCCCTCCTCCTTTTTCTCTTCAATTATCTTGCTTTGTATTCTGTCCAATAATTCCTTACATCTTTTAACACCTTCATCATCTTCAATTTCCATATATATCTGCATCGACTTGTTTAGATAGAGAAGTGCATTCTTGATATCTTCAGAATTATAGTAATCCTCTGCCAATTCGTAAAACCTATCAGCATTCTCTCTACTCGTAAATTCTGATGGAAGTGCATAGAGATAGAGGGCATTTCCGCATGATAGTATAATCTCATTATAACCATCATCATCAACATCTATTGAATTTATATTTCTCACATTATTCAATTTTTTATACCCATCTCTCAATGTTGAGTCTCTTAGTATATTCCCATGAATATCGAGGAAATAGAGCAGTTCTCCAGATGCCACAATAATTTTATTAAATACGGATTCATTATGAAGTTCAAGTACCACATCGCTGATCTCCTCATCGAATGTCTCTTGCCATATCTCATTACCTTCCCTATCGATCGCCATTATCCCCGAGACCCCAGTAGTCACACCCTCGGTAACAAGAAAACTGAATATAAAATCATAATTTCCATCATCATCAACATCTACGGAGAATATTCTTTCTATATCACCCGGAGCAGAATATTCGTGTAGAATTACGAGATCCTGACTTATTATGTGTATTTTACCTTCCGAACCAATTATAAACTCGCTGTCGAGGTCATGATATAAATTGCAGATTGTTGCAGAGAGAAAAAGGCGATCGGATTCGTTCTCCACCTTAATATTATAGTCCTTATCAAATATCTTAAGTGAACCGCTCCTGCTCGGATATTCTGTAAAGTTCCATCCCTTCCTTGTTGTTATGTTTGTATCACATACCTCTTTCTGGACGATCTTGAGACATCTATCATTCTCATAGTCCCAGAAGCAGGTTGGACAGCTGTCATTGCATTCCGTCTCATTATAGTCTCCAGCATACTTTGTATAATTTTCATACCAGCAATACTCAACAACATATGGAATATCGGTGTATTTCTTATAGAAATTCCTTCCATAAGAGCCGCTTACAACTATAATTTCCTTCTCACCATCTCCATCTATGTCCGTGAATTCTATCTCCCTGACCCAATTATCAATTTCAATCGACTCAATTTCATCATCATCAATTATATATAGATTTCCATCACCCTCATGTTTCCTATAGAGCAAATCCACCTCCTCCACATACTCGTATTCCACATCAACGGTCTTCATCCAACCACTGCCCAAGAGAATCTCATCTCTGTCATCTCCGTCCAAATCAAACACTCTAATTAGATGAATCCTCTCAGAATTGTCCTCAAAATTAATGGAATACTCCTTAATTAAATTTCCAGATGGATCAATTATATAAACTCCATTAGATGATGCCGTAATTATTGAAACCCCGTCGTTGAGCGATCCAGCATAAATTGCAGTTATGTCATCTTCCATAGAATACTTCCATTTCATTACAAGGTCGGAAGATGCAAAATTGCAGAAAAATAAAACAGATATAACCACTAGTAGAATCAAATTTCTATTTTTATGTTGAGGCATTTTTAGTTAGATAATCTACATTTATACTTTAAAATTTTAAGGACAAAATAATTCAATAAAGAGATTGAGAGATGGAGATAGGAGTATTAGCGCTGCAGGGGGATGTTAAAGAGCACCTAACATCAATAAAAAATGCGTTAAAAAATCTAAAATTAAAGGGGAAATGCACTGCAGTAAGAACAAAGAATAAAATTCTTGATGTTGATGCATTAATAATCCCCGGTGGCGAGAGCACGACCATCGGTAAATTGATCAAAATTTATGGATTAGATTCAATTATAGAGAGAATTGCGAGAAATGGAGTTCCAATAATGGGAACATGTGCGGGTTTGGTGTTATTAGCAAGGGAGGGAGATGAAGAGGTTAACAGGATAAGACAAGAATTATTGGGATTAATGAGCATAAAGATAAGGAGGAATGCATTCGGCAGGCAGAGAGAAAGCTTTGAGGTCGATTTGAAGATAGATGTATTGGGGGAGGAGCCGTATCACTGCGTCTTTATTAGGGCGCCAGTGATAGAGAGGGTGTGGGGGAGAGTAAATGTTCTCGCGGAATATAAAAATAGAATAGTTGCCGCTCAGGAGGATAACCTAATTGCCTTGTCATTTCATCCAGAATTGAGCAACGACACAAGAATGCACGAATATTTCATAAGAATGATAAAGTAGAATGATTCTAAGTAAATTAAGGGAAAACTGGATTTATGAGAGTATTGTGACAACCTATGGCGATGGAATTCCGAATTCTGCACCGATGGGTATAAAAAGGGTTAATGAAAATATAATTCTCGATATATATAAAAAATCAAATACATGCGGGAATATACTCAAAAATTCAGAATTTGTAATAAATTTTACAAGCAATATTAAAGCCTTTTACGACTCTATATTTGAAAAAAATAGGATAGAGTATGAAAAATCTAAGATAGTCAACGCTCCAATCCTGAAGGATTCGGATGCATACCTTGAGATGAGGGTTATCAAGTTGATTGACAGGGGTGAAAAGATTAGATTTGTGTCAGAGGTAGTTAATTCGGAGATGAGGGGTGATTTAAATTTGATAAATAGAGCAAGATTTCTAAGTCTCGAGTCAATAATAATATTGACGAAGATTCCTCATCTCCCCGGGGATAGGGAATTCCTACTCAAATTACTTGAGAGAAATTATAATGCGGTGTGCGGGGTTGCGCCGGGGTCAATATATGAGAAAATATCTAAGGAATTATTTGAGAAATTAAATGAATTAAATGAATTAAATGGGATCAATCAACCATAATCCTCGCACCACTATTATTCGCATTCGTCTTTATTACATCTGCCGCAATTTCTTTCTTATTAAGAAAATTTATCAATTTCTTTTTGAGTTTATTTGCGTTTTTATTCTCAATTAGCAAATAAATCCCTGGACCCCAGGAGCTCTGACCCGCCCCCTTTGCCCCATTGCTCAATGAAAATTCTATCAATTCGGACAGGAATTCATTTTTGTATATGCCACCCTGAATATGTTTAAAGTAAAGTCCGACATTCATGTCTATCTCCATAAGAGCCTCCCCAAAATTGTCGATGTCTCTCAACATCAGTGATGGTAATAATTTCATCTGGATTATCCTGCATATCCTTGCGGGAATTTCCGGATCGGATGGAATTATTCTCTTAAATGCTATATCCTCTTCTCTCCCGCTCAAGCCCCTCTCGATCTCCGGAATTATTATCAAGAATGACCAATCCTCTGGGAAGTCATGTCTAAGTATGACCGGCGGAATTCCCTTGATGTTGTCTTTTTCATGTCCGGCATCTATGATGAATCCACCATTCTTAAATGCCTCGATTCCTATTCCGGAGAGTCTCCCCCTACCCAGGATTACGGAGAGTTCATCAATACCGACATCGATTCCATAAATCCTAGATATTGCGACGCCAATAGCAAGAGACAATTGTGTTCCAGAGCCAAGACCGACATGCTCAGGTATCGATTCCCTCAATTCAATCCTGACCCTTGGCTTAAATCTAAAATGATTCGAAATTTTATGCAATAATTGTTCAATTCTATTTCCATTACCAATGATCTCCAATCTATCGGATTTTTCTACCGTTATGGATGTCTTTGGTCTTTCTAACGCAACGCCAATGCTTCCATAGATTCTGCCCAAGTTACCATTCAAGTCGATTATGCCCAGGTGTATCCTTGAGGGGGTTTCTATCGTTATTCTCATCTTATTATCTGCTCGTGATAATCCTTATAATGTCATTATTCCTTAGAATGTAATCCCTTCCGACCCTTTTCTTCGTTCTGCAGTTGATGGCACAAATAAATTTCTGATAGATTTCCGTGTGAATCCTTCGCGCCAAATCGAGCGCGGTGCTTCCTTCCGGTAAGAGATAGGCGTCAGGTAATACATTTCCCTTTGAATCACTGAGTTTATTCTCATTCTCCACCGGATAGACAACCACTCTCTTTAATATATCGAAAACAACGGCGTTTATACATTCTTGAACCCCGGTGGAGCCAAATCTCCTCATTATACCTGCGATAAATTCCAATGCCCTCTCTCGTTTTTCATCGATCTCCTTTAAAATTTCAAATTTCGAGTCGCCGGGGATATATCTTATAATCTTAGATTCACTTGCCCGCCTTAATGCCAACTCGCCTTCTGAAAATGTTGGAATCATTCTGTACTTTCCCCTTAATCTCTCAAAATTTCCTTTATCGATGTCTATCTTATTTGCCGCTATAAGGATGGGCTTTGATACCTCTCTCAATATCTCAGAAAATCTCATTAAGTCATCATCGCTCCATTTACCATTTTCATCCAAATCGGCTTTATCAATACTTATCCTTACATGAGATTCACTGATCTTAATACCCGATAGCCTATCCGCCAATTCATCAACAAGACTTGCATTGTGGTAGCGAACTCTACTATAAATCTTAGACCAATTTCTCTTTATTATATTGAAAAACCACAGATCGATCTCATTCTCAAGGAATTTAATGTCTCGTTCTGGGTCATGGCTTTGGGTTGGATTGCCGCATTCATCTGTAGTGCCCGAGATATCAACAACATGTATCAGA